>DASTLN010000031.1:0-5282 GCA_035714925.1 Dehalococcoidia bacterium
GCTCAGCATCTCGCCCAGCTTCTCCTGGATATGCAGGAATCCCGCGATGCCCACGGCGTCGGCGATCTTCAGCCCCAGGCCGCAAAAGAACTCCATCTGGCTCAGCATGCGGGCCGAGGTCTGCCCGGCGATCGCCACGCCGCTGATCGTGGGGTCGTTGGCTACGTCGCGGGCGCCCGGACCGCCGTCGATCACGACGCGGTCCCAGGGCACGAGGAGATCATCGAACACGGCGATGCAGTCCATCTCCTCGAATCGGCTGCTCAGCGGGTGATCGAAGCGGGTGTGCGGCGGCGGCGCCACCGGCTCGCGGCAGATGTACTTCAGACCCGGCGTGTCGTTCGGGATCGCGAAGCCGACGGCGTACGCGTCGTCGCCTTCGGCGATGCCGCCGCCCCAGGGGAAGCAGACGAGCTCCTCGGTGATCGGCGCCATCGTGCCCAGCATCTTGGCGCCGCGCACCACGATGCCGTCCTTCGTCTCTTCCACCTTGCCCAGGTGCAGAAACGGCTCCTCCTGCTCCGCCGACGTGCGCGAGCGGTCGATCTGCGGGTTGATCAGGACGTGGGTGAGAAAGAGGTCGTTCTCCCGCACGTGCTCGTAGTAGCGAACCGCGTTCTCGGCGAAGCGCTCGCCGCGGCGCGAGAACTTCTCGCGGTTCATGTACCAGCCGGTGACCATGCCGTTCATGAAGTCCATGGTGCGGCCCATGAAGCCGAAGTTGTGGTCGGTGCGCAGCTTGAACGCCTTGCGCTTGTCGACCAGCTGCTGCTTCGTCCTGGGGACCTGGAACGAGACGTGGACCGGGTCACCCGTGGTGGGCGATTCGTAGAGCATGAAATCGCGGTAGCGCGGGTCGTGCTGCAGGTCGTAAAGCTCGGCGATCGACTGGACCGCGCCCTGGAAGACGGGCTCATCGACGACACTCTCGACCAACCGGCCGCCCAGATAGACGGCCGGCTTCATCCGCCGCAGCGACTCAATGTACTGCTGCCCTGTTCGCGCCCCCATCGCCGCGAAGATTACACCCTGCCACCAGGCGTGGCACTTTCAGTCGCAAGGCAGGTCTGCGCCGGTACGCGCTACAGCGTGGCGCGACTCGCCAGCACCAGGCCGAGCCCAAGGATCGCAACGGCGCTGAGGACAGGCGACACGGTCATCATGCCGCGCGCCAGCTTCGTGTCCAGCAACGACCGGGCCCGCGAGCCGGCCAGCATGTGCTGCCCGTAGACCATCAGCAGTCCAATAGCCGTGAGGACGCCGGCCAACCCCACGCTGAACGCGGTCACCAGCACCATGCCGTAAATCGTCCTGTCGATAGCTATTGCACCCAGCATGACCACGAGCGCTGTCGGACACGGGACCAGGCCGCCCGACACTCCAAGCGCCACCAGGCCGCGCCAGCCGGGCGCCGGCGGCACATGCGCGTGGCCGTGGTCGTCACCGTGGAGGATGTCATGTGCGTGGTCGTGGCCATGGTTGCCGTGGCTATGGTGGTCGTGCTCATGATCATCAGGCTGCTGGGCAACGGCCTCATGGCGCCTCGCACGGAGCCGCCGTAGCCGCGTCACCAGGAGGCAACCGCCGAGCAGCGCCACCAGCACCCCGGACGCCAGGCTGAGCCAGTAGTAGACATCGTCGGCTGAGAGGACGTTCGCCGCAAAAATGGCGATTGCGCCCAGCACGAAGACGCTCAGCGTGTGTGTCGCCGTGACGATCAGGCCCAGGTAGACGGCATGCCGTGGCCTGCCATGCTCCCCGACCAGGTAGGCCGCCACCACCGTCTTGCCGTGCCCGGGGCCCAGCGCATGCATAGCGCCCCAGCCGGCAGCCAGCAGCAGCCCGAGTAGCACGAGCCCCGGCGTCACATTCTCTCGCGATACGATCGACGCGAACCGGCCCAGCGTTTTGCCCGCCGCGTCGCGCGACACGGTCGGTGCCTCCTGGGAGATCGCTGCCGGAGCCGCCGTCATCGACCCCGCGCTGAAAGCGAAGTTCGCCTCGCTCGTGCGGGGCGGGCTCTTGAGCAGGTTTTCGGGGTAGGCCGTCAGCTCCGCCGTCACGTCCACCGTCACGGCGTCGCCCCCGGTAAGCCCCACCTCGGCGCCCGGCCTGACGACGACCTGGCGCCACCCCGGCTCGCCGCCATAGTTCTCGTCCCGCAAAGTCGCGGCCACCCCGGCTTGCCAGCCGTCCGGCAGCGCACCGCGCGCGTCGATCACCGTACGCAGCGTTTGCAGGCCGCCCTGGCCCTCCAGCAGCTCCATCTCCGTTGCCTCGGCGGTCAACGCCAACCGCAGGCCATCGATCTCGAGCACCAGTCCGTCGATTAGCTCCTCCGCCGCCGCTCCAAGGTAGGCGGTTTCCTCCGTTGCACTGACGAAGCCATCGCCATTGATATCGATCTCGTTCAGCTTCTGGAAGGTCGGTATCTCAGCCATGTCGACCACGTAGCGAAGCGTGATCAAGCCTTGCCCGTCCAGGTCGACGATGACGAGCCGGTTGACGCTGAAGTTACCCAGGGGGTGTGCTTCGGCCCGCTCTGGAGGCTGCGTGGCGCCAATCAAGACGGCGGCCACGACGGCGCCGCAAAGCAGCGGCAACAAACCCTTCAGCGTCCTCATTGCGCCTCGGCCAGCTGCAGCGCTCGTTGCGCATGCAAGGGACTGAATCGCGGGTTCAGTTCTCCCAGGCGACGCGAATATTCCAGGGCCGTCCGCGTGTCGCCGAGCGCCTCGCTGACAAGCGCCGCGTGGTAGTAGAAGCTCGGCTCCGGGGTACCCAGCGCGGTTGCCTCTGCTGAGTAGGTCGCCGCTTCCTCGTAGCGCCCATTACGGTAGAGCGCCCAGGCCAGCGCGTCGGCGGCGTAGACGCCGGGCGCCGCTTCATACGCCGCGCGTGCCATCTCGAGTGCTAGCTCCGGCTCGATGTCATGGTCCGCGTAGTACGCGGCGATTTCCAGATCCGTATTGATCCCGTTGCTTCGATAGAGACCAGCGATAGCCTCGACCAACGCGTACTGTTCCTCGGCCTCTGCCTGCCGCCCCAGCACGGCGTAGACGTCGCCCAGGGCGCTCACATACTGGGGCCGCGGCAGGCGCGCCACCGCTCGCAGGTAGAGATCGATCGCGTCGTCGAAGCGAAGCTGCGCGGCGCGCACTCGCCCCAGGCCTGCCAGCCCGGGTGCGTAATCGGGATAACCCTCCAACGCCGCCTCATGCTCCCGTGCGGCCTTCGACAACTCACCCGCAGCGAAGTACGTCTCTCCCAACTGCACATGTGCCCACGCGAGGTTCTCCTGCGGCAGTCCCTCGCCGCGATCGATGGCTTGTCGCCAGAAATCGACCGCGTTGAACTCATCGCCGCGCAGGAACGCCAGGTGCGCCAGCCGCGAAAGCACCGGCAACCCCGCCTCAACCTCGACCGCCGACGCCAGCAGGTCCGACGCCTTGTCGTATTGCCCAACGCCAACCATCGCATCCGCCAGCAGTCCGTAGGGCGCCGCCTCATTCGGCTTCAGCGCCATCGCCTCGCGGCCTCGCAACGCGGCTGCCGCGAAGTCGTGCTGTACCAATCTCACCGATGCCATATTGATCAGCCCCGCGTAGTTGTCCTGCGGGGCGAGTTCGAGCGACGTCGCCGCGGCCGCTTCGGCGCGCCGATAGTCGGCGACGTCACCCGTCTCCCGCGCCCGCTGCATGTACTGCGTGGCGAGCACGTTGAGGCTGAGGTAGTCGAGCGGGTCAGCGGCCGCCCGCGCCTCGAAGAACGCGATGCGCTCTTCACGGGCGGCCGCTTCTTCCACTGCGGTCCGTGTCGCTACGGCGGGCCGATCAGCGCCGAAAAGCGCGTAGAGAGCGGCCATCACCGCCAGGCCCGCGGCCAGCAGCGCAGCCGACCACAGAGCAAGCGCCCATGTGGCCGAACGCCTGCCGGTCCGGGCCTCGCCGATGCTCGTCACCTCTCAGCGCGTCCTGTCAGCGACGGCTCCGCACCGTCACAAACGCTGCGGCACCGCCCAACACCAGCGCAACGGCAAGGAACGCTGCCGAAAGCGCCCAGCTCGTGGCGGGCCTCAGCACGCCACCGTCTCCCGTATCGGGAGGCGTAATCGGTCCCACATCGCCTTCGCCGTGCGGCTCGGCCATGTACGGGAACGCAGACAGGAACACCTTGTCATTCGCGTCGATACCGTCGGACACGCCTTCGGCGCCGCCGCGGTTCATCACGATGCCAAAAGTCAGGTCGATGGCGTCGTCCGACAGCTGCCTGCCGTTCGGGAACACGACAGGTTGTGAGAAGTCGACGTTCACGACGTCGGGTACCAGCGCAGCGCCCAGCGCGCCCGGCGCCACGTCACCCAGTGGGCCGCCGCCTTGTACGCCGCCGATCGCTTGGTCCGCGACGCCGCGCAGGAAGCCAATCGTCCCGACTACCGCGTCGAGGTAGGCCGCCGTGTCACCGCTGGGGCTGCCCTGGTTGACGGCTTCCTTCACCACGGGGTCAGGCGGGATCAGTCCCGCATTGAAGATCGCTTGCGCCGCGCGGTCCTGGCGCTGCCCGCCGCTGGTCTCAGAGGACACCCACAGGCCGACCACGCCGCTGTTCGCGTCGCTGCCGCCCGTGAGCGACGCGACCGGCACCTCCAGTACGATTGAAAGCACGTTCGTGCCGCCAAAAGCGTCGATAGGATCGCCGCCGTCCGCGGCCCGCAGACCGTTTACCGGCGTCTCGCGGTTCATCAGAAACGCCTGGAAGCCCGGAATGTCGAAGAAGAAGGGGTCGTCGCGCAACCCGGCGAAGAGCCGCCGGCTGCCGTCTTCCCTGATGATCGGCTCTGCGCCCGCCGGCGTAACTTCGACGCCAAACGTGTTGCCCAGGCCTTCCGCGATAATCGAGTCACCGGCCTTGCGGATGTCGATCCGGAGGTCGTCCACCAGATTGCCGTCGTTGTCGACGTGAATCTGGAACCTGGCGTTGCTATCAAAGCTTGCCGAGGCGTTGTCCACCGGCGCGATGAACCCGTGAGAGTTCACGATCAACACGACGTTCTCAGGCGTCGTTGGACTGCGAAACACGTAGAAGTCGGTAATATCGGCGCCCTGGTTTCCCGTTGGTGTGGGAGAGTCTCGGTGGTCGGCGGCGCTCGCCAGGGAGGCGAATACCGCGGATAGTAGCGCTGCCAGCGCGGCCGTAACCAGTAGTCCCTTTCGCATGAAGTACTCCGTTTCTTGCTCTATCGATGCCCTCGGCCGGGCAATGCCGGCGCTGGACGCGCGAAT
>DASTLN010000032.1:0-4324 GCA_035714925.1 Dehalococcoidia bacterium
GCAAACCCACTAGCGGGATAACGAAAACAGGAGCGACAAGGCAAGGAAAGCGATTCTACGGGCGGTTAGCTCAGCTGGCAGAGCGCTTCCTTCACACGGAAGAGGTCACAGGTTCAAGTCCTGTACCGCCCACCACCGCAGACCTGCAAATCTGAATCTACGACAGGCGTGTTTGCTGCTTAATGTGTCGCTAGGGCGTGTGGCCAGAAGCCGCGCCGGGAGAAAGGACATCTTCGATGCCATCGAGCCTAATCCGCCAGATGTGCGCCGGAAAGTCGCAGCCCGGAGCAAGCTGTATCGCGGTTTGGAGCGTCAGCTTCAATTTGTCCAAAGGACTGATGCCGGTCACCTTGCTTAGCGCGAATTGGGCAACCACTGCATGCACGCCCCCAGAACCGATAGCGTGAAACCCAACGTCAAGGTAGGGCGTAATCCGTCCGGTTCCATCAAACTCCGTAATGCCGGGTTGCCCGCCAAGCCAGCCGACCGTTAGGAGTTGCGTAGCAGTATCTGAGACTGGCTGGACTCCTGAAAGCGTCATGCGCTGCCGTTGCTCGCCATTGTGCTTTGCGAGCCTGTCGGCTATGTCTTTCGTCACGACGGTCCAGTCGCCAGACGAAACGTCGAGGTCTGTTAAGGATATGCAAAGCTGCTGCGCTTCAAGACCCCAGTTCCCGGATGGCCCCCACGCTAACGGCGCTTCATTGTGTTTCATAAGCTTATCGAGCTTTAGTTGTTCAGTCGGCCCCGGCGTTGTCTGCTTCCCGCTATCAGCGGCTAACAAGATGGACTCATCATCTTCTCGCATCGCGGCGATGAGTGTCACAGGGCCTTTATCTCCAACGAATGATTAGTCATACATTAGGCTTCGCCGCCCGGTGAGGTCAACGTGATTGCGGAGGCGAAGGTGTCAGTTCGGCGCTAAAGTCTGACCACTAATTCGCCAACTGTGGCGGTGAACCCTGGAAGACCTTGATAAACATTTGGAGATTCAGTGTATCTCCTGCATTACGCTGCTGAAGTTGCCTGAGCAGCATTCACACGGAAGAGGTCACAGGTTCAAGTCCTGTACCGCCCACCACCGCATCGCCTCTCGCTACGGGTTCTCTGCCCCGGCGTTGGTGCCGGCGATGCGGCCCTGGACGACACACCTCGCGAGTCCGTGTTGGGCGAAGCCGCCGGCAGACTCGCCGCCACAGTAGAGGCCCGGGATCACTTCACCCGAGAGGTCGACGACCTGGCACTGAGCGTTGATGCGCAGGCCGGCGCGCGTGTCGTGGACAACGGGCGTGGACCAGGCGGCGTAGAACGGCGGCGTCTCGATTTTGTACTGCGGCGCGGGCTTTTCGAAGTCGAGGTCTGCGCCGGCGTCGACGAAGCTGTTGTAGCGTCTGACCGTCTCTGCGAGGACGCCCGCGGGCATCGGCTCGCGCTGGAACCGGTTCTTGATGTTCATGGCGAGCTCTTCGATCGTGGCGCCGCTGAAGAAATAGCCCTCGGCAACGTCAACGTACGGCGGCTCTGGGACCCAGTTCTCTCGTGCCAGAGCCTCCGAGTCGAAGATGGCCCAGATCGGCCCGCCGCCGTTTCTCGCCTCGCCGGTGCCTGCCAGGGCGGCGTTGATGAAGTTGCGCGGGTTGTAGTCGATGTCCTTCGCGTTGCGCCAGCTGCCGGGCTCATAGTCGGGGACGGCTTCGTAGCTATTCGAGGTGTACTGCGGAGATGTCTCGTCGTAGAAGCGGCGGCCGGCCTGGCTGACCAGGATGACGTCCTGCCAGTCGGCAACCTTGAGGCCGGTGGCGCGAGCGAGGTGAAAGACCGGGCTGCCCGGCTGCCACATCAGCGGCCCGTAGCCGTGATAGGTCCCGATCTGCCCCGCCTTGCTTAGCGCGATGCCGTGTTCGGCGCTCTGGTTGTAGGTACCCCAGAGCGAGGCGCCGATCGCCATCGCCGCGAGCTCGCCGCTGGCGTCCTGGGGGCTGAAAGGGTCGCCGGCCGTGCTGTACTCCTCGGTGAGCCTGGGGTCGAAGATGCGCCGGAAGTTCACGTTGCTGGTTGAGCCGCCTGTGCCCAGGATGACCGCCTTGCGCGCCCGGATATCGAGCTCCCGCCCCTCGTTCGTGCATGTAAGGCCGATGACCCGGCCCTTCGAGCCGTCGCGGATCAGCGAGGTCATCTTGTGCTTGAGCAGGATGCGGACGCCCATCCTGCGGGCAGCGGCCTCGAGTGGGCGGACGAGACCGATGCCTGAGGACGTGACCGGTCCCCTGTCCGGAGGCTGGGCTTTGCCGGTCTGAAACTGGACCCAGTCCATGGCGGCGAAATGCGCTTCCCGAGGCGCTGAGTTGCCCGTGCCATGCGCTCCGCGGTTATCGATCGGTTGGTCGATGAAGACGACGCCTTTCTCCAGCAGCCATTCGTAGGTCGGGGCGCTCCAGTCGGCGAAGGCGCGGATAATCTCGCGGTCGTTGTAGCGATAGTCGGCGAAACCGTTGGCCTGGACGACGGACCAGTCGGTGAGGTCGGCGAAGAGCGTGTCGGGTGAATCGACGATGCCTGCCCGCTTCTGCGCGCTGGTCCCGCCACCGAGGGGGATGTTGCCGCCGCTGATCCCGGCGTGGCCGCCGATGTCGAAGTTTCCTTCGATTAGCAGTACGGAGGCGCCGGTCTCACATGCGGCGATGGCCGCGGGGAGCCCGGTAGCACCCGCGCCAACGACCACGACATCGGCTTCTTCTGCCCAACTTCGTTCCTGGACCATTTCGGATCCCTTCGTCCTTCTTTCTGCGAGGGGGTGGCTGGGCTGATTCTGTGAACCCGCGGCATCATGTTTGCCAACCGAGGCCTACGTCAAGACAGGGCCGGGCCGAAGTTGTGGAATCCAGGCGTTGGCTTCGTCCTGGAGACCGAGTGCCTATCGCCAGGCCCGAGCCCGGGTTGCGGTTCAGTGCTATGGCCCTAAGATGGCTTACACAAATCCGAACAGCACATTGTCTTGGGGAGGTGACAGATTGGCGTGGCAGGTCGACAAGGCACACACTCAGGTGTCGTTCTCGATCAGGCACCTTGGCGTGTCGTTTATCAAGGGCACCGTGTCGGTGGCGGATGCGGAGCTCAAGCTCGACGAGGCGAACCCGGCGAACTCGAGCCTCAGAGGCCGCATGGACATGAGCACGTTCACGACGCACGACCCGAACCGCGACGGGCACTTGAAGAGCGCCGACTTCTTCGATGTCGAGAACAACCCGTACATCGAGTTTGCGACGAAGAAGGTGGCGGACAAGGGGAACGGCAAGTTCGACGTGACCGGCGACCTGACAATCAAGGGTACGACCGGCGAAGTAGCGCTCGAGGGGGAGTATGCCGGCCCGGTCAACGACCCGGTTAGCGGCAAGCGCAAGGCCGGCTTCACGATGCGCGGCGAGATCGACAAGACGGCGTTTGGCGTGACGTGGAACGTCCCGATGGACGGCGGCTTCATGCTGGCCGACAAGGTGACGCTGGACATCAACGCGCAGGCCATCGAGGCGTAGCCGGACATCAGGCTGGTGCAGGGGCTCCGGCGAAGGGGGACAGGGGTGTCCCCTGTACTTTGCGTCTAGTAGACTAGGGTTCCGCGCCGAAGTGGCGGAACGGCAGACGCGCTACGTTCAGGGCGTAGTGAGCATTAGCTCGTGTGGGTTCAAATCCCACCTTCGGCACCATTCCCGCGCTGGTAGCTCAGCGGATAGAGCGCTGCCCTGCGGAGGCAGAGGTCGAGGGTTCGAGTCCCTCCCAGCGCGCCATTTATGACGAAGAGGGGCCGCCTTGCGGGGCGGCTTCTTTGTGGACGCCGGCGGATAGGGCGGTCGCAGGGCGACAGGTCGAGGGTTCGAGTCCCTCCCAGCGCGCCATTTATGACGAAGAGGGGCCGCCCTGCGGGGCGGCTTCTTTGTGGGCGTCAGCGGATAGGGCGGTCGCAGGGCGACAGGTCGAGGGTTCGAGTCCCTCCCAGCGCGCCATTTATGACGAAGAGGGGCCGCCTTGCGGGGCGCCTTTTTTGGGGGCGTCAGCGGATAGAGCGGTCGCAGGGCGACAGGTCGAGGGTTCGAGTCCCTGCCAGCGCGCCATAGCTCAAACCTAGGAGCCGCCTTGCGGGGCGGCTTCTTTGCGGGCGTCAGCGGATAGGGCGGTCGCGGGGCGACAGGTCGAGGGTTCGAGTCCCTCCCAGCGCGCCATTTATGATGAAGAGGGGCCGCCTTGGGGCGGCTTCTTTGTGGGTGCCTGCGGAAAGGGCGGTCGCAGGGCGACAGGTCGAGGGTTCGAGTCCCTCCCAGCGCGCCAT
>DASTLN010000033.1:0-16972 GCA_035714925.1 Dehalococcoidia bacterium
TGGAGCGCACCCGCTACGACATCGAAAGCCTGCGTGAGGCGGGCTACTGCTCAGGCATCGAGAACTACTCGCGCCATTTGGCCCGCCGCGGCCCCGGCTCCACGCCATGGACGCTGCTGGACTACTTCCCGGACGAATGGCTCCTCTTCGTCGACGAATCGCACATCGCGCTGCCGCAGGTCCGCGGCATGTTCTTCGGCGACACCTCCCGCAAGCAGACGCTGGTCGATTACGGGTTCCGGCTGCCCTCGGCGCTGGACAACCGCCCGCTCAACTTCACGGAGTTCTCAGACCATATCGACCGCGTGATCTACGTCTCGGCCACGCCGGGACCGTACGAGCAGGAGCACAGCGAGCAGACCGTGGAGCAGATCATCCGCCCCACCGGCCTGATCGACCCCGAGGTCGAAGTCAAGCCGACGAAGGGGCAGATTGACGACCTGCTGGACGAAGTACGCCAGCGGGTCGACCGCGACGAGCGCACGCTCGTCACGACGCTGACCAAGAAGATGGCGGAGGACCTCGCCGACTACCTCCTGGAAATGGGCGTCCGCACCCATTATCTGCACTCCGAGATCGACACGATGGAACGCGTCGAGATCCTGCGCGACCTGCGCCTCGGCGTCTACGACGTCGTCGTCGGCATCAACCTGCTGCGCGAGGGACTCGACCTGCCGGAGGTCAGCCTCGTCTGCATCCTCGACGCCGACAAAGAGGGCTACCTGCGGTCCGGCGGCTCGTTGATCCAGACCATCGGCCGCGCCTCACGCCACGTCAACGGCCACGTCATCATGTACGCCGATACCATCACGGACTCGATGCGGATGGCGCTGGACGAGACGAACCGCCGCCGCGCCATCCAGATCGCCCACAACGAGGCGAATGGCATCTCGCCGGTCGGCATCTACAAAGCGATCCGTGACATCACCGACCAGGTCCGCAAGGTCGCCGAGGAGCAGGCGCAGTACAGCGTCGACGGCAGCCTGCCGCGCGACGAGCTGACACGCATGGTCATCGAGCTGGAGAAGCAGATGAAGCAGGCCGCCAAGTCACTCGAGTTCGAGAAGGCAGCCGGCCTGCGCGACCAGGTCATCGAGCTGCGCAAGGCGCTCGTCTCGGACACAGACGCGCTCAAGGAGCTGGCGTCCGTCGCCGGCCAGGACGGCGTATTGCCGTTCTCAGATAAGGGCGTCGCGGGTGGACGGCGAATCCGCGAGGTGCAGTACAAGCCGGGCCGCAGAGGCGCCCGACACCGCAGCTAGAAACCAACTAACGCCGTTCGCGGCTTTCTAGGCTCAGTTGCTTCGCCGCTTCCTTCGCGAGGTTACTCATTCCGTTACCCGAGCCGCGTAGCACGGTCTCGAACGACTGCCGATGGACTGCAGCGAAGGGATGGTTATCGCGCTCGAGCGCCTCCAAGAGGGCGCGTGCGCCAAGCCAAAAGCCGTCGAGGTAGCGGTACTCTAGGTTTCGTGAACGGATCCTGCTGTTAGCCGTACTTGGCGAGACAGCGGAGTTAACCAACCTGTCTCCCCTGGCCGGGGCACCTTTGACGGATTCTGGTCGCCGCTCGAATGCCAGAAGCGCCTCCTCTGTGAATCGAAGATTTTCACCTACCTTGAAGGCCAGGAGAACACCATTCTCGACCTCATGTAACACGTCCTTGGTGGATACCTTCCAGCGGTCGGCCGCCTCCTCCGGTGTAAAAATGCTCATCACTTACCTCCTCGACTCCCATCCTACTGACCTACTAACCTACTAACCTACTAACTATAACTAGTTAGAATTTAGTTGTCGATCTCCGGCGGCGAGTCGAGTACGCTTGCACATCTGCGATTGATGCCAGTTGGCGCGACTCAGGAAGTTTAGAGGACCGAAACCATGGCAAACCTCGAAGGCAAGGTCGCCGTCGTTACCGGCGCCAGCAGCGGCATCGGACGCTCAACCGCCGTTATGCTCGCGGCCGAAGGCGCCGCGGTCGCGGTACTGGGACGCAACCAGCAGGCACTGGATGAGGTGTCGGCTGAGATCAAGGCGGCAGGCGGCCGCGTCCTGGCGCGCGCCGTCGATGTGCGCGACGACAAGGCGATGGCGCAGCTCATGGACGATGCGGTCGCGGAGTTTGGACGCGTCGACATCATGGTCAACAACGCCGGCGTCAGCCATCGCAGCACCATCACGGACGGCGACGTCGAGAAGTGGCGCGAGATCATCGACACCAACCTCCTCGCCATGCTGATCGGCTGCCGCGAGGCGATCCGCGTGATGTTGCCCAACGCAGCGGGCCACATCGTCAACATGTCCAGCGGCACGACGCGTTTCCTGCGCCCCTCCGGCCAGGTTTACACGGCCACCAAGCACGCCATGAACTACATCACGGAGGCCCTGCGCGAGGAGCTGATCGAGACCGGTATCAGAGTCTCGGTCGTCATCCCCGGACTGACGTTGACCAACATCGGGCGTAACCAACCGCAGCGCATGCTGGAGGACACGGCCCGTTCGCTGGGTGTCGACCCCGCTGCCGCCGGGATCAAGGCCGGCGAGTACTACGCCCAGCACCTGGAGCGCGTCTACGACGAGCAGCCCGGCGTCTACCTGGCGCCGGAGGACGTTGCGAGGGGTGTTATCTACGCGGTGACGCAGCCGCCGCACGTCCAGGTCGAAGAGGTCGTCATCCGGCCGACGCTCGGCTACAGCAGCGAGCGCACCTTCCACGACCGCTGAGGCATTGCGCGCTAGACAGGCCTCTGGGGACGGTAGTTACCAAAACTCCAGAGGTTGCCTTCGAGGTCCCGGGCCGAGTACTCCCGCGCCCCGTATTCCGTGTCGCTGATCTCGCGCACGATCTCCGCGCCCGCGGCCCTGGCACGCTCATAGTGCACGTCGACGTCGGGGACGTAGAGGTAGATTCCCTGCCGCAGCGCCGGCCAGGGGTTGTCCGGCGTACCCTCCGCGAGGCTGCCTAGCATGATCCATGCGCCACTGTCTTCGAACTGCAGCTCGGCATGCTCGACCGGGCGCTCCTCCCCGTGTACGACCATGCCCGCGTTGAAGCCGAACGCCTTCTCGAGCCAGTCGATAGCTGCAGGTGCATCTTCGTAGCCAAACGTTGGGTAGACTCGCGACTCGTTCTCGTCCATCGGTTCCTCCAGAAGACAGGCTAACACCGTGAGCCGTGGACGCGGATAAAGCTTCGTAAACCTTCCGGTTGACTATTGACGACGCGTAAGTGTCACCTTACGCTTCGCCCAAACTTCAACACGGAGGGATCAGAAATGGCCACCAACGCCGAAGTCGTCCGTCAGATCGAAGCCGCCTGGGACTCCAACCAGCTTGACAAGCTGGACGCCCTCTTTGTCCCGGGCTTAATCCAGCACGCTGCCGTGGCCGGCCTGCCCGCAACGCTCGATAACGCCAAGCAAATGCACCAGATGTCGATGCAGGCCATGCCGGACCGCAGGGCCCAGGTGCAGGAGACAATCGCGGAAGGCGACAAGGTCGCGGTGCGCGTCCGGCTGACCGGAACCAACACAGGCGGCTTTTCCTGGCTCGGCGTCCCCGCCAACGGCAACAAGGTCGACGTCGAGTGGATCAGCATCTATACGCTGAAGGACGGCAAGGTTACCGAGCATCGAGCGATAATGGACATCATGGGCCTCATGCAGCAGCTTGGCGCCATCCCGTCCGCCGGAGCCGTGCCGGGAGCCTAACCCTGGCATTGGAGCCTCGACTCCTTACTTCCCAGAGCTGCGGAGTAAACTGGGACTGTTCCCCGCGTCTACCTCTCTCTTACCAGGAGGCCGCAATGTACGGTACGGTCGCGCTAATCAAGCCGAAGGCGGGTCAGGAACAAGCGCTCGCCGCGATGTTGGAAAAATGGTGGAATGATCGGCGACCCAAAGTGAAGGGCGCTATCGCCTCCACGCTGCATCGCAACGAAGGCAACCCCTCTGAGTTGATCATGACCGCCGTCTTCGAAAGCAAAGAAGACTACGTCGCCAACGCTGAAGACCCCGAACAGGACGCCTGGTACCAGGAGATGCGCGCCCTGCTCGACGCCGATCCGCGCTGGATGGACGGCGAAGTCCTTGGCTGCAAGCACGTCTAGGCCCGCCGGGGGTTTGGAATGGCCGAAACGACCAGTTCGCGGCCTCCCCAAGCCCCACCCCTCCGAAGGGCCTAGTGCATAAAGCGTTGATAAGAGAGGAGGGCGCATGACTGACGCCAACGACAAAGTACGCGCCGTCCTCGAACGGCTGATCGGCTCCGGCGAGGTGGGTCTTCAGGTCGCTGCCTACAAGGACGGCGATCTCGTCATCGACACCTGGGCCGGCATGGCGGACCGCGAGTCCGGCCGCGCGGTTGACGGCGGCACGTTGTTCCCGTCGTTCTCCAGCGCCAAGGGCCCGACGTCCACCGCCGTGCACATCGCCGCCGAACGCGGCCTGTTCGACTACGACGACGCCACTTCTAAGTATTGGCCGGAGTTTGCGGCCGGCGGCAAGGCAACCGCGACGATCCGCCATGCCATGGCGCACCAGGCCGGCGTCCCGGACGACCCGAAGGCCTACAACGACGACCCCGAGAACTGGGACGCGATCTGCGCCGAGATCGCGGCGATGCCGGCGCAGTGGGAACCCGGAGCGCGCTCCAGCTACCACGGCACCACCTTCGGCTGGCTGCTGGGTGAAATCGTGCGCCGCACCGATGGCAGGCCTTTCGGTCAGTTCATCCAGGACGAAATCTGCCAGCCTCTCGGGCTCGATTCCCTGTTCATGGGCACGCCGGACGCTGAACACAGTCGCGTCGCCACGCTGTACGCCAACGAAGGTGACGATCGGCTGCGTTTCAACACGCCGCCCTTCCGCCGCGCCTGCGTCCCGGCAGGCGGCCTCCTCACCAACGCGCGGTCGCTGGCGCGCATGTACGCGGCGCTTGCCGGCGGTGGTGAGTTGGAAGGCAAGCGCATCCTCACACCTGAACGCATCGACATCGCCACGGTCCTGCAGACGGACGAGGTCGATGGGCGTTTCAAGGTCGCGACTCGCAAGGCGCTGGGCTACTGGCTGGCGGGGCCAGGACTGACGGCCGCGGAGGGCGCGGGTCCCAACGCCTTCGGACACGCCGGCTCGGGGGGCTCCGCCGGCTTCGCCGACCGCGAGCGCAACTACGCCTTCGCGATCACCAAGAACGGCCTCACGAGCACCCAGGAGACGCAGCCCACTGCCGTCATCGTCGAGCAGGCGGTCGAAGAGGCACTGGGGCTGAAGTAGCGCGTTTCGGATCGCAAAGAAGAGCCCAGACCTATGTCGTCTGGGCTCTTCAATCTATGGTGTGCGTGGTACCACTCCCTGGCTACCGTGCCTTCCGGCTCCGCCTCAGCTCACAACCCCCGCTGTCTGGCGTCTTTATCGCTCATGTGACCGGTCGCCGTAGCGATCCAAGGTCTCGTTTGGTTTGCGGTTCAGGAGCCTGGAGCCGGGATGGACTGCGCTCTCCCAGCGTGTGCCATTACTCTCCTATCACCTTTCCTCTCTGGCCTCCGGGCCCCTCCTCCTGGGCCCTTCTTCCACCTCTATTTTACCACCACTTAGATACGAATCAGGTGCCGATCGGCCCCTTTCAGAGGCTCTTGATCAGGAACGCCGTGGCGATACCAGCCACGATCGCTGCGACCGCCACGAGGCTCAGAGTGAGGCACAACTTGCCCGGCGTCATGAAGGTCAGTCTATCCCACCGCGTTAGCCGTGCTGCGGGATCTCGAAGACGTCCGTAATCGCGACCTGATCTACGAAGACGCTGTCATGGCTCACCAGGACCAGCAGCCCACGATAGCGTGACAGCGCGGCTTCCAGCAGGTCCATGCTTTGGAAGTCGAGGTTGTTCGTCGGCTCGTCGAGCAGGATCATCTGCGGGATCGCTTTCGATAGGAAGCATCGCGCCAGCGCGGCGCGGAGCCGCTCACCACCGCTCAGCGTCCCGACTCGTTGATGCACCTTGTCGCCCTTGAAGCCGTAGAACGCCAGCTCGTTGCGCAGTGTCACGGGCGTAAAGCGGGATTCCTCACCGAAGTTCTCGATCACGGAGATGTCGTCGCGCAGCAGCGTCAGGCCCTGATCGAGGTAGACAAAGGGGCGCCCGGAGCGCCAGAGGCTGCCGCTGACGTCGCCAGCCTGTTCACCCATGAGGAGGCGAAGCAACGTGGTCTTGCCGGAGCCGTTGGCGCCTCGAAGATGCCAGCGCTGACGGCCGCGCATGAGAAAGTTGAGGCCACCGGGCCAGAGTTCTTCCGACGCGCCGGGGAATCGGACGGACAGATTACGCGCTTCGAAGAAAGACCGGCTTTCCGGTGACGCTTCGCTCTCGAAATCAAGACGCATGAACGGGTCGGTCTCCAGCGCCGCGAGCGCCTCGGTCAGCTCCTCCTTCGCCTCGTCCACGGCAGCGTCCGACTGCTGCTTTAGCTTGCCGCGTGTGACCTGGGCGCGACGCTTCTGCGCCTGGGCGAAAATGCGCGGCATGCCGCCGGCCTTCGCTTTTCGCTCGCCACCACGCGCCTTGCGGTCCTGGCTCTCCAGCTTTGCCTGCCTCTCACGCCCGGCGGTCCGCTTCTCGCGACGCGCCCGATCGACTTCACTTGACTGGCGCTCCCGCTCCGCCGTCCGCTCCAGCCAGTAGCTGTCGAAGCCGGCGCCGTATCGGGCCAGGCCCGAAGCCTTGAGCTCGAGCACCTCATCGACCTCGCGCAGCAACTCTCTGTCGTGGCTGATCGCGAGCACGCCGCCTTCGAACTCCCGGAGCAGCCGCAGCACCACCTCACGACCATCGCTATCCAGGTCGTTGGTCGGTTCGTCAAGGACGAGGAACGACGGGGACGTAGCCAACGCGCGTGCCAGGCGCAGCCTCATCCACTCGCCGCCGCTGAGATGACTTAGCCGCGTCGCCGCAGCGAGCGGCTGCAGGAGTCCGGCGACCAGCTTTGTGGCAGCGGGGTTTGCGGCCCAAATCTGTGCCAGGACGTCGCCGCAGCGCCCTTCGCCGCGGTCCTCCTGCTGGCGAAGCAACGCCACCACCGCGTCGCGCTGGACGCGACCTGTCGACGGCATGACCTCGCCGGCGAGGAGCCGCGCGAGCGTGGTCTTGCCCGCGCCGTTTGCGCCGACAAGCCCGTACTTGCGATTGCCGAAGCTACAGCTGACCTCGCGCAGGATGAGGCGGGACTCGATCTCGTAGGTGACGGATTGAAGTTCAAGCATCTCGATCTCTCGGTGAAAGTCGCGGGTCGCGACAACGTATGTTCCGCAGCTAGACGGACGTAACGCACCGGATCGGACCGGGTTGCTGACTGGCGAAGGCTCTGGGTAACGGAAACGCGCGCTGCAGCGCGAGAGGAGGTTCAGGAGCGATAGCGAGTCAGGCGGAGGCAAAGCCTCCAGGCCGGAAGTCGGGTCGTACGACCGCTCTTACTCGCTTACTCTCATCGGTCTCCTCAGAGTGTTGATGGGTGGAGGATATCACGCCTGCGAAGCGTTAGTCGCCCCAGGGGTTGTGCTGCGGCGCGCGGAAACCTGGCTGGCCGTCGTCCAGATCGACGCCGGAATCTATGCCGTCGTCCATCGCGATGACATCGCGCGAGCCACCTGAGCCGCCACCGACGATGCCTTCTTCTTCCAAGCGATCCATGATACGGGCCGCTCGCGGGTAGCCGATACGTAACCGGCGCTGCAGCATCGACGTCGAAACGCGGCTGTGCTCTTCGGCCAGCGCCTTCGCTTTGTCGTACATCGGGTCGGCGTCTTCCGCCTCCTCGATCTCCGTGAACGCCTGCTCCAACAGGTGGTCGTAGACCGGCGTCGACCGCTTGGTGCGTTGCTGCGCCCAGAACGAGACGAGACGGTCGATCTCCTGGTCGGAGAGGTAGACGCCCTGCACGCGCTTCGGCTTCGACGAGTCCGTCGGCATGTAGAGCATGTCGCCGCGGCCTAGCAGGCGTTCGGCGCCCGCCATGTCGAGGATGGTGCGCGAGTCGACCTGCGAGGTCATGGCGAAGGCGATGCGTGTCGGGAAGTTTGCCTTGATCAGGCCCGTAATGACATCAACGGAAGGCCGCTGCGTCGCCACGACGAGGTGGATACCCGTTGCGCGCGCCAGCTGGGCGAGACGGCAGATCTGGCGCTCGACCTCGAAGGGCGCCGCCATCATCAGGTCGGCCAGCTCGTCGATGATCACGACCCAGTACGGCAGTTTCGTCGTTACCCTGGGGTGCTTGTTGTAGGAGTCGATGTTGCGCACGGCCAGCGTCGCGAAGTTCTTGTAGCGCGCCTCCATCTCGTGTAGCACAGCCCCCAGTGTCCCGACGACCTTCTCGACATCGACGACGATGTTGGAGAACGCCAGGTGCGGGATCATGGAGAAGCCGGCCAGCTCGACCCGCTTTGGGTCGATCATCACGAAGCGCACATCCTCCGGCTCCGCCTGCATCAGGATGCTGGCGATGATCGAGTTGATCGCCACGCTCTTGCCGGAGCCCGTGGCGCCCGCGATCAGCAGGTGCGGCATCTTCGTCAGGTCCGCGACGACCGGCTCACCCGAGACGCTCTTGCCCAGCGGCAGCGTCAGCTTGCTTCGTGTCGACATGCGCTGGAAGGCCGGCGTCTCGATCACGCTGCGCATCGTCACCACCGAGGCAGAGCTGTTCGGCACCTCGATACCGACGACAGAGCGTCCCGGCACCGGCGCTTCGATACGCAGCGAAGGGGCAGCCAGCGCGAGGGCCAGGTCGTTGGACAGGTTGGTGATCTGGTTGACGCGCACGCGGGTCCGCGACACCTCTTCCTGGCGCACCCTGGGACGCCCCTCCTTATCGAGGATCGCTTTGCCGTCCTTGTCGCGCTCCTGGACCTGCTTGTACTTGACCTCCCAGCCGGGCTCGACGTCGAACTGTGTGACCACGGGCCCTTCGTGGAAGGCAGCAACGGTCGAGTCGACACCGAAGCTGGCCAGCGTGTCGACGATCAGCTTCGCGCGCAGGTTGTTGTCGGGCCGCGCCGTCTCATCGGCGGGGGCGACGCCGGCCAGCAGGTCCATGGGGGGCAGTTTCCATGCCGGGCCGGCCGGCTTTGCGGCCAGGGTCTCATCCTCGTTCTCGTCCTCGTCCTCGCCTTCCGGCGCCCACCAGTTCACCGGCAGCTGCGCCTGCGAAAGGCGTTCATCGGGGATCTCGGGTTCGCGCTCCGCCAGCACGGCCACGGGCAGCGGCTCCGCGATGTCCTCCTCGAACAGCTCATCGTCGGGCAGCCAGGCAGGCGCGCCCTCGGCGGCTTCGTCCGGAGGCGGCTTCGTGGGAAACGCGAAGTCGACGATTATCGCGATGAAGTGCAGGATGCGATGCGGGATGTGCCAGCTCCACACGGTCGCCATCGCGCCGGGTGTGCCCTCGAGGGCGCTGCGCGTGCCTTCGGGCCAGATGAACACGATAATCGCGCAGCCGGCTGCCACCCATAGCAGCACGCCGAAAGCGCTGTCGGTCAGGAAGAGGCCGAAGTCACCGCCCGCCGTGATCTCTGCCAGCGAGGAGCCGCCAAGATCGAGCGTCGGCGTGAACAGGCCGAGGATGCCGGCGACGAAGAGGAAGATCGGTATCGAAAGCAGCAGGGGCTTCGGGTAGCGCGTCAGCATCGCCAGGTCGCGGCGCCAGACCAGCACGCCGACGACGCCGAGCAGCACCGCGAAGACGTAGACGAGCACGCCAAAGGTGTCGACGAGGCCGTCGACCGGCCCGGCGCTACGGCCCGCTGCCAGCCACACTGACAGCGCCAGCGTAGTCGCCAGCAGCCAGAGGCCACCGGTCTCGATTCGAATTAGCCATGCTACCGCGAGGGTTACTGCTGAGGGGCCCTGGCGCTTACGGCCAACAGCCTGCCAGCCACTACGGGAGCGAGTGGGGCGTCCGCTTGGGCGAGGGCGCACCTGTGTTCTTGCCATATTTACCGTTCGACCGAGACCGCCACATCTGGGCCGAACCCGCAACATTATATCAAGTGAATTCGGCTCTGTCCCTTATTTCACACGCCCCGGGCGTGACATCTCCATCTAAAGAATTCGAGATGATACGCTAGGGAGGCCCGGTGGTTTGGCGAGTCCACGAGGTCAATTGTGGCGACCGCCCGCGCAGGCCTAACAAGCCCCCATCGTCTAGGGGACCAGGACGTGGCCCTTTCAAGGCCGAAACAGGGGTTCGAATCCCCTTGGGGGCACCAGACATTTCTTGACGGCGGGACGCTACCGCCGACGTCTAATCACGTAGGTCCTGTATCACAAGCGTGAAGCCCGACTCCTCGGCCAGGGCTTCTACCTCCTCAAGGATCCGGTTCGCCTCCGTTTGCTCGTCCTCATTGCGGATCAGGATGATCTCGATCGCGTCCTTCTCCAGGATCTCGCGGAAGATCATGCCGTCCTCGACGCCTTCAAGTGCGTGCAGGTCGCGCTCGTTGTCGACCAGGTAGTAGGTCACAGTTAACGGCTCGATTGGGAAGACGCCGTCCGGCGTCAGGTCCAGAGTGGGCGCCGGCGTGCGCGTTGGCACCGGCGTGCGGGTCAACGCAAAGGCCTCACGCACTAGCTCCGAGCGCCGATCATCGCCGTCGAAGTAGCCCAGCGCGCCGGCGCCGGCCAGCGCCAGCGCGATCGCCGTGAAGCTCAGCATGTAGTGCTTGCGGGCCAGACGCCACGCCTTCGCGCGCAGCCAGCGCCACCTGAATCGCCGTCTCATCAACTCAACCTACGATGTAGGCGCGCCGCAGCGATGTCAATCAACCATCCAATCATCGATGACACCAATGCGGTCGTGGTAGATACTCGACGCGGTGCACCTCAGGAGGGCTTCGAGATCACGGATGAACTGAAGGGACAGGTCGCGATCGTCACCGGCGGCGGGCGCGGCTTCGGCCAGGCGATAGCGCACAGACTGGCAGCCGGTGGCGCTGCCGTGACCGTGACATCGCGCACCCAGGGTCAGCTGGACGCGACGAAGGCATCGATCGAGGCCGCGGGCGGCCGCGCGATCGCCATGATGGCTGACGTCAACTCGCAGTCCGACTGGGACCGCGTGGTCAAAGAAACCGAGTCACAACTCGGGCCGGTGACGCTGCTCGTCGCCAACGCGGCCCTCAGCGACCCTGCCGGCCCGCTTTACGACATCGACCCCGACGTCTGGCAGAGGACGCTCGATACCAACGTCATGGGCTCGGTCCGCGGAGCGCGCGCCGTGCTACCCGGCATGGTGCAGCGTGGCGCCGGGCGCGTCATCATCATCTCCAGCGGCTCGGCGCTGGCCGCAACGCCCTACACGAGCCCGTATCGCGTATCGAAGACGGCGCTGCTGCGGCTGGCAGAGATCATGGCGCTGGAGGTCAAAGACCACGGCGTTAGCGTCTTCGCCATCCACCCGGGCGTGATCGATTCGACGATCCTCGATTCGGCAGCGCGGACGGAGGAGGGGCACAAATGGGTGCCTCACTTCGCGAAGATGGTTGAGTCAGGTTCCGTCTTCACCGGGACGGACCCGTGCGCCGAGTGCTGCGCATTCCTCGCCTCCGGCGCCGCCGACGCGCTGACCGGCCGTTACATCAGCGCCACGGAGGACTACGCGGCGCTCGCTTCACGGGGCGAGGAGATCGCCGCGAACGAACTGCAGGTTTTGCGGCTGACTCAGTAGCTACGCCAACCTCGGGAACAGCTCAACCGTGTTCAGGCGGTAGATGCGCTCGCGGTCGGCGTCCGAAAGTAGCGGGTTCGCTGCCAGCGCGCCCTGCTGCGCCGCTGCCGTGGGCTCCGGCGCCCAGGCCCAGTCGCTGCCGTAAAGCACCTGCCGTACATCGACCAGCTGCAGCAGGGAGGCAAAGCTATGGGCGCTCGGGGCGCCTGCAGTGTCGTAGTAAAGGCGGCGCAGGTAAGCGTCGAAAGGTTCCTTCACGGGTTCCGGCCGGCCGCTTCGACCGGGGCCAATACGCGCGACCAGGAAGGGCAGCGTGCCACCGGCGTGGGGCAGGATGAAACGGATGTTGGGGCAGCGGTCCAACGTACCGCTGTAGACAAGGTTCGTCACCGTCCTCGTGGTATCGAAGGGGAATTCGATCATGGGCCGCGGGTAGCCCATCGAGATCGCCTCGTGGCAAGGCGGCGATGTCGGATGGATGAAGACAATGGCGTTGCGCCGGTTCAGCTCGTCGAAGACCGGCGCGAAATCCGGGTCGCCCAGATACTTGCCGCGGAAGTTCGTCATCAGCCCGATGCCATCGGCGTCCAGCGTCTCGAAGGCGTACTCGATCTCGCGCAGCGCGCCGTCGACGTCCGGCAGTGGCAGGCTCGCGAAGCTACCGAAGCGCCGAGGGTGGTCTCGCTTCGCCTGCGCCGCCGTCTCGTTGCAGAGGCGCGCCATGTCGCGCGCCGCCGCGTCGTCACCCCAGTGCACGCCGGGCGATGAGATCGAGAGTAGCGACGTCGCGATGTCGTTGCGCTCCATGAAGCCGAGCGCCGCGTCGACGCTCCACTCCGGGATATTGGGATTGCCGTCGGTGTCGATGCCCTGGTCGACGATTGCGGCGCGATACGCCGCCGGCATGTGATGGGCGTGCACGTCGATGCGTCCGTGCGTCTGCTGCGTCATGTCTCACCTCCCGCGCGCCGTAGTGTAGCTGCTTGCGCTGCTAGACTGCCCACGTGCCTGACTCAGATTCGATAACTCGCCGCGCCGAAGACATCGCAGAGCGCCTGCTATTCCCCACCGCGCTGGAAACAGACGTGTCCGACCACGTCCCGCAGACTCATCTCGACGCGCTGGCGGACGCGGGCCTGTACGGCCTCGTTGGGCCGGCGGAGTACGGCGGGCTCGGTGCGGACCTCCCCGCCTTTTGCAGCGTAGTCGAGGCGCTGGCGGGCGGCTGCCTCAGCACGACCTTCGTCTGGATCCAGCACCACACGCCGGTGCGCTCGATTACGGCTTCGGGAAACAAGACGCTGCAGCAGGAGTGGCTACCGAAGCTCTGCGGCGGCCAAACGCGCGCCGGCATCGCCCTCGGCGGCATGCGCGCCGGCCCAACTCAGATCGTGGCGAGCCGGATCGACGGCGGCTGGCTGCTCAGCGGCGATGTGCCCTACATCACGGGCTGGGGACAGATCGACGTGCTATTCGTCGCGGCACGCACGCAGACGGAAGAACCGGAGGTCGTGACGGCCCTCGTACCGGCCGAGGCCTCGCCGGCGCTGAGCGTGGAGCGCTTGCGGCTGCTCGCTACCAACGCGAGCTGCACGGTTACGGCACAGCTTCAAGATCTTTTCGTGCCTGACGAGCGCGTCATCGGCGTCGAGCCGTATCATTCGCCGCCGCCCTACGACGGCGGCGGGCGGGCCAACGGCTCGCTGGCGCTTGGCGTTGCGCGCCGCTGCTGTGAGCTGATCGGCGCAAGCCCGCTGGACGCTGAGCTCGTAGCGCGGCGCCAACAGCTCGACGAGGCGAGCGAGCAGACGATGGCCGAAGCGCGGGCCGCTGCCGCCGAGCTGGCGTGGCGCGCCGCTGGGGCGCTCGCGGTGTCACATGGCAGCCGCTCGCTGCTGCCGGCGCAGCACGCCCAGCGCCTCCTGCGTGAGGCCGCGTTCCTGCAGGTCTTCGGCAGCCGGCCCGCGATCCGCGAGGCGCTGCTGGGCCGGCTGACCGCGCCTCGCTAGCTACTGTGGCGTCGCGGGCCCGCCGTCGAGATACGACTGCAGGCTGGCGATGAAGAACTGCCAGCCTTCCACGGTGGAGTCGTAGAGCGGGCCGCCTTCCTTCCAGCCGTCGTGCGTGAAGCTAACCACGCTGCCGCCGCCGTTTGCGCCAATCTCCCAGACTAGCTTCGTACCGACCCAAGCAGGGTTGTCGTTCGCCGTGCAGGCCCAGACGACCCGCTTCACGGGCTCGAGAGTCTCAGTCTCGAAATGCATGACGACAGGAGCCGGCATGTCCGACTTGACGAAGCGCAGCGTCGTCGGCGCGCCGGGCGCTTCTCCGACCTTGCTGTCGGCGCACCACCAGTCTTTGATGCCCTTCTCGGTGGCGAATGCCGCGTAAGCCGTGTCCACCGGCGCTTTGACGTTGAGCTGGTGCTTGATCGGGTTCAATCTCTGCCTCCTTACAGTCAACCATTTGGTTGATTATGAAGACGATGTGCTAGACTGTCAACTGAATGGTTAACGATATGGCCGAGCCTCCCGAAGCTGACCTGGATCGGCTGTTCCACGCCCTGTCCAGCTCGACGCGCCGTGCCATCTTGCGGCGCCTGACCGAGCGGGACTACACGGTGGGCGAGCTGGCCGAGCCGTTCGCAATGTCGATCGCCGCGGTCTCGAAGCATGTCGAAGTGCTGTCCAGCGCCGGCCTGGTCGACAAGCGGCATCAGGGCCGTACGACGTTATGTCATGTAAAAGCCGCCACCCTCGCCGACGCCGCGCACGTCCTCGACTACTACCGCGACTTCTGGCAGCAGCGTCTCGACAACCTCGAAGGCTTCCTGAAAGAACCCTCTGAATGAACGAGACGGCGCTCCGCATCACTCGCGTCCTGGAGGCGCCAATCGAACGTGTCTTCGCGGCCTGGACCGACCCGGCACAGATGGCGCGCTGGTTCTTCGTGCAGGAAACCTGGTCGGCGGATGTCGAAAACGACCTTCGGGTTGGGGGCGCATTCTCGATCAAGATGCGGGCCGAGGACGGCCTTCAATTCGACTGCGGTGGCGTATATCAGGAGATCGAGCCGCCGACACGGCTCGTTTTCAGCTGGACGTCATACGCGGTGGCGGATACACGAGTCACGATCGAACTTCGCGACGCAGGTGGCGCCACGGAGCTAACGCTGATTCACGAGGACCTGGTCGACATTGACGTGCGCAAGTCGCACGCGGAAGGCTGGGGCGGCTGTCTCGTCAGCCTGGACAGGTATCTGCGAACCACACGTTAGCAATAAGTGCCAAGGGCATAACAATCTACCCATAAACATCCTCTCGGACCGGCCTCTCGCAGGTATTCCCATGAAATATGCCGAAAATCCTGTACAGACCAATTCTAAGAGGCACCTTGTCGTGGCGAAGAATGCACCCAGCGTTTGGCAGGTCCTCGACGGCTCCGATTCGGAAGCCGGCGCTGAAGTATTGCCCTCCTATGGCCCGAGCGGCAGGCCGAAGCCCGAAGGTCGCGGCGACCTGGCGCGAATCCATGTCTTCGCCCTGCTCGCGGTCACTATCGGCATCGCCTACCTGGTATGGCGGTGGTTTTTCACGATCGACCTCGATTACTGGTGGGTCGCACTGCCCCTTGTCATCGCCGAAACGCACAACATCCTCGGCCTCGGGCTGTTCACCCTGGCGCTGTGGGACGTCGACGTTTCGCCGCCGTGGCGTGCCGTCGATAAGACCGGGCTCAAAGTTGCCGTCTTTATCCCGACGCTCAACGAGCCGGAGGACGTGCTGCTGCCGACGATCGCGGCGGCGGTGGCGATGCAGCCGGCGCACGAAACCTGGGTCCTGGACGACGGCCGCCGGCCCGCTGTGCATGAGCTGGCGATGGAGCTGGGCGCGCATTACCTGACGCGCCCCGACAACAAACACTACAAGGCCGGCAACCTGAATCACGCGATGGATTTCATCGACGCCGACATCTTCGCGATCTTCGATGCGGACCACGTGGCCGGACCCAACTTCCTGCGCCACACGCTGGGCTACTTCGACGACCCAGCGGTCGCCGTTGTGCAAACACCGCAGGACTTCTACAACACAGACTCGTTCGAGCACCAGCAGCGTAGCGACGAGGCCGTCTTCCACGAGGAAGCCGTCTTCTACCGGGTCATCGGGCCGGGTAAGAACCTCTGGGAGGGCGCTTTCTGGTGCGGCACCAGTTCGCTCGTCCGGCGCGATGCCCTGAAAGAGGTCGGCGGCGTCGCCACGGAGTCCGTAACGGAGGACCTGCACACGACAATACGGCTGAACCGCAAAGGGTGGAAGGGCGTCTACCACAACGAGGTGTTGGCCCGCGGGCTCGCCCCAACCGACGCTATCCAATACATGGTGCAGCGTAACCGCTGGGCCGTTGGCGCCATGCAGGTGCTGCGCATG
Source organism: Dehalococcoidia bacterium (assembly GCA_035714925.1). Classification (GTDB taxonomy): domain Bacteria; phylum Chloroflexota; class Dehalococcoidia; order DSTF01; family WHTK01; genus WHTK01. The sequence continues at coordinate 16,143 of DASTLN010000033.1, forward strand.
GAAAACCCGCTGTTCTCGCGCGGCCTCACGTTCGGCCAGCGGCTCAGCTTCACGACGACGATCCTCGCCTGGTTCGACTCCTGGCGCACGCTGACGTTCATCCTGCTGCCCGCGGCCGTCATCTTCACCGGAGCCTCTCCGATCAACGCCTCCGGGTACGTCTACGTCCCTGCGTTCATACTGGCGTTCTTCAGCCAGTTCTTTGCCCTGCGGCTCCTGGCCCGCGGTTACTACCCGCCGGTCCTTTCACTCGTGTTCGAAGTGCTACGACTACCTGCCGTCCTTCCGGCCACGCTCGCGGTGCTCAACCCGCATAAGCGGCGCGCCTTCAAAGTGACGGCAAAAACGGCACACGATGACCGCGACAAGATCAACCCGCCTCAGCTCCTCGTCGCCCTCATGGCGATCAGCGCGCTCTCCATCGTCTGGTTCTTGACGACCATGCTCGGTTATACGCCCTCCGATTACGGCGGCAACGCACCGGCGGTCATCGGTTCCTTCATCTTCGCGTGCGTCAACTTCTGGCTCGTCATGATCGCCATCAAACGCATTCGCGCGGCGCAGTACGCCGGCAACCGCCGCGCCGGCTTCCGATTCGAGGTCTTCCTGCGCGGCGAGATGGCCGGCGAGGCCTGCGTCGTTAGAGACGTCTCACTCACCGGCGCGCGTGTCGAATCCGTGGCGGCCGACCTGCAACGCGGCCAGAAACTCGACCTGAAGGTCCTGGCCGGCGAAGACTCGTATGCCTTGAAAGCCGAAGTGATCCGCGTGCGACCCGCAAACGGTACCAACGTCGTGGCCCTGCGCTTCCTTCGCGGGCAGCGTGTCAC
>DASTLN010000034.1:0-7658 GCA_035714925.1 Dehalococcoidia bacterium
CGAGTAGCCCTTCTCCAACGCGCCGCTGACGAACCGCGAGCGCTCCGCCTGCATGACGGCGGCGATCTTCTTGCCCATCGCTTTGCGCATGATGTCGGCCGCGCCGAGCGAGTAGCCGGCGAACTTCTGCGCGATCTTGAGAACCTGGTCCTGGTAGACGATGACGCCGTACGTCTGGTCCAGGATGTCGGCCAGGTCGTCGTGCGGGTAGGCGATCTGCTCGATGCCGTGCTTGGCGCGACAGAACGTGCCGATGTGCTGCATCGGCCCGGGGCGATAGAGCGCCACGAGCGCCGCCAGGTCGTCGACGCTGGTCGGCTTCAGCTCCGCCATGGCGCGCCGCATGCCCGCCGACTCCAGCTGGAAGACGCCGAAGGTCTCGCCGCTGCCAAGCATCTTGAACGTCTTCTCGTCGCTGTCCGGCAGGTTCTCCAGGTCAACCGTGACGCCGTGCCGGTCCGTGATCAGATCGACGGCGCGTTGCAGGATCGTCAGGTTTGAGAGGCCAAGGAAGTCCATCTTGACCAGGCCGATGGCCGCGACGGGCTCCATCGCGTACTGCGTAGTCGGCATCGCCTGCTGGTCCCCACGCGCCGGGCGCGCCAGCGGCAGGTGCTCTACCAGAGGCTCGCGGCTGATTACGACGCCGGCGGCGTGCGTGCTCGCGTTGCGCGCCACACCCTCAAGGCGTTGAGCCTGGTCGACCAGGTTGCGTATCTGCGAGTCGGATTCGTAGGCAGTTCGCAGTTCGAGCGTCTCGTTGAGGGCGCGCTCGAGCGTCATGTGCAGCGCATTGGGGATCAGGCGCGCCACACGGTCCGTGTCGGCGTAGCCCATGCCCAGCGCTCGGCCCGTGTCGCGCACGGCGGCCTTGGCGCCCAGCGTGCCGAAGGTGATGATTTGCGCCACGCGGTCGGAGCCGTAGCGCTCGGCGGTGAAGCGCAGCACCTCGTCGCGGCGGTCGTCGGCGAAGTCGAAGTCGACGTCCGGCGCCTCCGGGCGCTCCAGGTTGAGGAAGCGCTCGAACACCAGGTTCGCCTTCAGAGGGTCGATGTCCGTGATGCCGAGGCAGTACAGCACCAGGCTGGCGGCTGCGCTGCCGCGGACGCCCATGCGGATGTTCTGCGACCGCGCGAAATCGCCGATCTCGCGCACGATGTGGATGTAGTTCGTGAAGCCGGTGCGCTCGATGACGTCCAGCTCGTAGCGCAGGCGGTCCTCTGCGCTTTCGTCCGCGTTGGGCATGCGACGGCGCAAACCCTCCCAGCACAGCTTCTGCAGGTGTGCCTCCGCCGTGACGCCCGGCGGCAGCTCGGGGTCCGGCATGTGCAGGCGTCCGAATTCGAGCTCAAGGTCACATTGCTCGGCGATCTTCCACGTGTTGTCGATCGCCTCCGGCAGGTCGGAGAACGCGTCGCGCATCTCGTCCTCGGAGCGTACAAAGTAGGAGGGGTCGGACATCTTCATGCGCTTCTCCTCCTGCACCGTTGAGTTGGTGCCGATGCACAGGAGGATGTCATGACTCTCGTGGTCCTCGACGCGCAGGTAATGCGAATCGTTGGTCGCGACGAGCGGAACGTCCATCTCGCGTGACAGCTCGACGATCGTCTTCTTGGCCTGGTGAAACTCCGGCAGGTCGTGACTCATGACTTCGAGGTAGTAACCGTCGAAGACGTTGCGGTACCAGTCGATCGTCGCCTTCGCCTCGTCGATGCGCCCGTCGAGGATGTTGCGGTGCAGCTCGCCGGAGGGGCAGCCGGAGAGCACGATGATGCCCTCGCCGTGCTTCTCCATCAGCTCGCGGTCCATGCGCGGGCGGTAGTAGTAGCCCTCCAGGTGAGAGGCCGTGACCAGCTTGAGCAGGTTGCGGTAGCCGGTCAGGTTCCGCGCCAGCATCGTCAGGTGATACGGCTGGTTGTCGCCCGGCTCGCGTGACAAGCGTGAACCCGGTGCGACGTAGCCCTCGACGCCGATGATCGGTTTGATGCCGCGCGATCGCGCCTCGCGGTAGAAGTCGATCGCGCCGTGCAGGTTGCCGTGGTCGGTCATCGCCACGGCTTCCTGGCCTAACTCCTGGACGCGATCCATCAGCGGCGAGATACGCGTCAAGCCGTCGAGCAGGGAGTATTCGGTGTGCAGATGCAGGTGTGTGAACATGGCGGGTGCCCCGATTATAGTCCGAACGGCCCCGTAGCCGGACCAGGCCTTATGTTATCGTGGAACCAGTCTTCGAGACTCGAAAATGAGCTATTTCGGATTGTCACGCCGCACTCGGTGCTTCCTGCTCTGGACCGCCAGGCTGGCGCTCGTCGTCTATCTGGTGCAGCTTAGCGCCGTCGACCACTGGGACGCGCACTTCGGCGACGTCTTCGGCGTCGAAGGCAGCTCGGCTCACGTGCAGCACTGTCATGGCGCCGGCGATTGCTCTGGCACGAGCGACCCCGGACTGAGCGCCAACGCCGGCCCGACGACGCTTCCGGTGCCGTCCATAGTCTCGTCCGGCCTGCCGGTGACGTCGCAGTCGACGCCGCGGGCCGCCTTCATTTCGCCTCCCAGCGAGCCACCACGGGCGACGTAGCGAGCGACTCCGCCTGCCCATTCTGGCTGGGCCGAGTCTCGGCTCGCTTCCCGATTCGGTTCGATTCGTTTCAGGGAGGTTCACTTTGCATAGAGCAAAGCTCTTGATATTGCTCGCGGCCTTCGCCGCGTTCGGTTCCCTATCGCTGGCCGGCGTTGTCGAGGCCCATTCAAGGCCGGTGCGCTTCGACCCTGCGCCGGGCGCGGTGCTCACCGCCGCACCGTCCGAAGTCACCGGCTGGTTCACCAGCGACATCCGCCGCGCCGAGGAGTCTTTCATCCAGGTCCTTGACGAAGGCGGAGCGAACGTCGCAACAGGGGAGGTTCAACTCTCCGCCGACCGCCGCCAGATCTCCGTCTCGCTCGGCACTGGCGCCGGCGAAGGACGCTACATCGTCCACTGGAGCACCTTCGACGATGCCGACGGCGAGGTCTTCAGCGGCTGCTACGCCTTCTTCGTCGCTCAGGCCGCCGCGGACGCCGCCGTTTCGAACGGAGAAGCGTTGGACGGCGGCGCCGATTGTCCTGCACCACCGGAAGCTCCCGCCCACGGCAACGGCGCCGCGACCGAAAGCAGCGCGTCGGTCGACGTCAGCGTGTCGGTGAGCGGCAACGACGCCGAGCTGACGATCCTGCCGGTCAACTTCACGTCGCGGCCTCCGGACGGCAGCACCGTTGACCCCAACTTCGGCCACTATCACATCTATCTCGACAAGGTCCCCGTCGACGTCATCGCAGGCACCCATTCGCACGATGACGCCACAACGGATGATCACGACGAGGACATGGCCGGCGACGACATGTCTGAGGATGAAATGACCGGCCAGGAGGAGATGGACGGCGGCCTGGTCGAGAACCCCGTGATGTGGGTGGAGAACAGCTTCACGTTCACCGGCCTCGAGCCCGGCGTACATACCGTCTCGGTCGTGCTCAACTACGACAACCACACGCCGCTCAACCCGCCGGTTATCGCGTCGCATTCCTTTACGATCAGCGGTGCTGGCGGCGGCGATGGCGGTATTCCGGCCTGGACCCTGGCGCTGGCTATCGCCGGTGGCCTCGTCGTCGGTGGTGTTGGTATGAAGCTCGCGGGGGGCCGTGGTTAGCTTGATGAAACCGCGGTGGCTGCTCCTGGCGTTAGTGCTGGGGGCAGCCGCCTTCCTCGCCCGTGAACCCTCAACGCCGGCGGACGCTCACGCGCTGCTCGTCCGGGCCGACCCGCCCGTCAACTCGCAGCTACGAGAGCCGCCCACCGAGCTGACGCTGTACTTCAGCGAGCCGCTGGAGCGACGCTTCAGCTCCGTGCGCGTCACGGATCAAGACGGCGACCGCGTCGAACAATCCATCGAATTCGACGATGCGGACAGGGCCCTGATGCGCGTCTCGCTGGCGGAGCTATCGCCCGGCTACATTACGGTTGACTGGGAAACGGTCTCGGTCGTCGATGGCCACCGCATCACCGGCTCATACCCGATCACGATCCTCAATCAGGACGGCAGCCTCGCGGCGCAACCGCCGGCCGGAGTCACCTCAACCGTGGCAGGGCAAGAGGCCGACCCCGAGCGCGTCGTGACGAAGGCCGCGATTCTCATCGCCGCGAGTCTCGTCGTCGGTGCGCTGGCCTTCCTCGCCATCGTCACCCCCAACGCGACCGCGGACGTCCGCGACCGGTTCGAGCGCCGCGTGCTGTGGTTGCTCACTGCCTCGCTTGTCGTACTGGTCGTCGCGGGATTCGCCGATCTGGCGCTCCAGGCCGTTGACATCGACACGAGCATCAGACAGACACTCGAGACGCAGTGGGGCGAACGCTGGCTTTGGCGGCACCTCATCCTGATCCAGCCCGCGCTGCTCCTGCCGCTCATGTGGCGTAGCCCGCCGGCCCGGCGCGCGCTCGCCCTCGGGGGGCTTCTTGGCGCCGCAGCGTACTTTGGCATCGCCGCCAGCTCCAGCCACGCGGCTGCGGGCGGCGGCTCGTTCTGGGCCGCCGGCTCCGACTTCGTGCACCTGCTGGCCGCTTCGGTATGGATCGGTATGCTCGCGGTCCTCGTCCTCTACTTCGCCTGGACGCGCCGCGAGCTGGCGGGTCAGGAGCGCTACGAGGCGCAGGCCCTGGCGTTGCGGCACTTCTCTCTGGCCGCCGTGTTCAGCGTGGCGCTCCTGTTACTCACTGGCGTCGTCAACGCCGTCATCGAGGTCGGCTCGCTGGGTGACCTCCTCGACACCGGCTACGGCCAGGTGCTGCTGCTGAAGCTGTTCCTTCTGGTCCCGCTACTGGCGATCGGCGTGCGCAACGCCTACCTGCTACGGCCCCAGCTCGTGCAAGAGGCCGCCGAGCGCACCACGGATCAGCGCCGCGAATTCATCGGCGAGCTGGAGACGGAACTCAACAAGACGGTCCGCTGGGAGCTGGGATTCGCCGTCGCGGTGCTCGCGGTCGTCGCGTTGCTGGTGCAGCTGACGCCGACGCGGGGACGCGTCGACACCCCCGCTCAGGGCGAGACCTACGTACGCACCGCTGACGCCGAAGGTCTCTTCGTCACCCTTCGCGTCGACCCCAACGAGCCCGGCGCCAACACCTTCGAGGTCTATCTCGCGGGCGCCACCGACACCGTGGAGCAGCTGCGGCTCGAATTCGTGCAACCGGGCGGCTTCGCCGCGCCCTCGCGCCTCGCGATGGAGGCCAGCAACCCGCCGACCTTCTACGTCGGCCAGGGTCCGTTCCTGACCGAGCCTGGTCCCTGGACGATCACGCTCAACATCCGCCGCAACGCCGGCTTCGACCTGCGGCTCGACTTCGAGGACGACGTCGAATCCGTGGCGCCGCTGACATCGGACGCGCGCATCGGCGGCAGCTTCGATTCGCCGATCGATTTCACGCTTGGCGTGACCCTCCTGCTGGCCGTGGCCGCCGCCGGGACAGCGCTCCTCGTTGCCGGCAGCCTGCCACGGGCCGGCTACCCGGACGGCTACCTCGCCTGGGCTGTCGAAGAGGCCACCTACCGCCTTCCCGTGACGCAGATGCGGCCGCTCATCTCGCTGGGCCTGCTCATCGCCGTAGGCATCGTGCTGGGCTACATCGTCGGGACCCACACGGACGCGCCGCTGTCGCAAGACGAAGCCTCCGCCAGCAACCCGATCGAAGCCACGCAGGCCTCGATCGACACCGGACGAATGCTCTTCATGAACAACTGCATCCAGTGCCACGGCGAGACCGGCCGCGGTGACGGTCCGCTGGCATCCACGCTGCCGATTCCCCCGGCAAACCTCTACGATCACATTCCGTTCCACCCGGACCAGTTCTTCTTCGGCGTGATCACCAAAGGCCTCAGCGGCGTCATGCCGGCTTTCGAGGACGTCATCGCCGAGGAAGACCGCTGGAATATCCTCAACTTCCTGCGCGATCAGTTCGGCGATCCTGAACCGGTGACCCAGTAGCGCCGTGCTACCATTACCGCCGTGAACGACCTCTACGACCGCGTGGACAAGGCGCTGGACGAGATCCGTCCCTACATTCACTCGCACGCCGGCGACGTGAATATCGTCAACGTGGACGACGAAGGCATCGTCAAGCTGCAGATGGTGGGCACCTGCCACGGCTGCCCCATGAGCATGCTGACCCTGCGACTTGGTATCGAGCGCATCCTGATGGAAAAGGTGGACGGCGTCACGTCCGTCGTGTCGATCCCGCCTGACGATCTCGACTTCGAGGGATTCGAGGCAGACGACGACGCAGCCTCCTGAGCGCCGCCCCGAAGAGCCGGCGGGCAAACAGGACGAACCCCACCCGCAACCCGATCATGACCACTCGCTCGTAGACGAGATCGCCGACCTTCCGCACGAGATCGCCGAAGCGGCCGAGCACATCTTCGAGGAGGTCGAGGAGGCCGCCGAACACGTCCTCGAAGAGGTCGAGGAGGCCGCCGAACACGTCCTCGAAGAAATAGAAGAGTCCGCGATCGGCCGCTGGGCGGTCGGCGCCTATGTCTGGTTAATGGACAAGGCTCCAGACTCGACGCGCGGGCGACTGCTGTTCGCCACGGTTGTCTTCCTCGTCGTCCTGGCGCCGTCGGCCGCGCTGCTCTACGTCTCGTTAGATGCGGGTCAGCAGGCCACTCAAACCTGGTTCGGGCGCTTCGGCTATTTCGGCATCTTCCTCGCCAACCTGACGAGCACCGCCACGCTTTTTGTGCCCGTACCCGCGCTGACCGCGGCCGCGCAGGCGCTGATCGTTAGCAGCGCCACGACGCTGAGCCCGTTCTGGGTGGGCGTCGCGGGCGGTCTAGGCATGGCCATCGGTGAGATTACGGCGTACGTCGGCGGGATGGCAGCCGCAGTGATCGCCCGGGAGGAGGAGCTCAAGGCCCCCGGACGTCTGCAACCCCTGATCGAGCGCGTCACCCGTCGTGTCAGCCAGCTGATGAGCCGTTACGGGATGCTGACGCTCTACGTCCTATCGGCAGTGCCCAACGTGTTCTTCGAGGTCGCTGGCCTGACCGCGGGCGCGACACGATACTCGTTCACCCGGTTCCTCGTCGCCGTAACGACAGGCAAGGTCACGCGCGGCCTGCTGCTGGCGTATTTCGGTAATGACTTCGTCCAGAGCATCATCGACCTGGGCGACGCGATCTACGACCTCTTCGGTTAGGCAAGCTCCGCCGGGTCCGCGTGCTCCAACTCGAACGCGGTATGCAGGGCACGCACCGCGTCCTCCACGCGCTCGGCGCTCACGATGCACGTGATGCGGATCTCGCTCGTCGAGACCATTTCGATGTTAATGCCGGCATCGGCGAGGCAACGGAACATACGCGCCGCGAAGCCCGGGGCGCTCTGAATCCCGGTCCCGACGATACTCACCTTGGCCACCTGGTCGTCCGTCGCCACCTCACCCGCGTCGATCTCACGCGCGATCTGCTCGACGATCGGCAGCGCGCGGCCGAGGTCGCCCTTCGAGACCGTGAACGTCAGGTCGGTTGAGCCCTCGGCCGACGCGTTCTGTACGATCACGTCCACGGAAACATGTGCCTCCGCCAGCGGCTCGAAGACGTGCGCGGCAATGCCCGGCCGGTCCGGCACGTTGCGCA
>DASTLN010000035.1:0-20552 GCA_035714925.1 Dehalococcoidia bacterium
TGCGCGGCAGCGACCTCGAAATGAACGCCGCCAACCTCGCGACGTACCGTCAGGCGTGGCAGGAGGCCGGGCACCCCGGCGACCCCGAGGTGTATCTGCGCCTGCCGCTGTACGTGGCGGAGACGGCCGAGGCGGCCTACGAGGAGCCGCGTGAGAGCACGGAGAGCAACTACCGCCAGCGGGGCGAAGGGTACGCGTCTCGGGCGCAGGGCGCCGGCAGCGCCGCAGAACGGGCCGAATTCGCCCGGCGCATCGCCAGCTCGGACTACAATGCGCTGCTGAAGACGCGCCTTGCCTACGGCACGCCGGACGCCGTCATCGCGCGGCTGATCGAGCTACGAGACGAGCTCGGTCTCAGCGGCTTCCTCCTGGAGCCAAACGTGGGTGGCGCTATCCCGCGCGAGCAAGTCCTGAAGTCAGTGCGTCTATTCGCCGACCACGTGGCGCCTGCCTTACACTCCTAGACCAGACTAACGGAGTCACGTCCAGGATCGCGTCTACGCCTTAACTTATGTCAAATTATCGCCTGTTTACTCTTGAGGAAGCGCTGACCCTGCTTCCAACCGTGCGTCAGCTGCTGGTCGAAATCCAGGCGGCAAAGCAAGAGTTGGACGCGACTTCAGCGGAAGTGGAGCGGCTGCTGGGACTGACCGGCGGCAACGGGCACCTGGCAAACGACGTAGCGCAGGCCCGCGCCGAGGTGCAGGTCTCGGCCGCGAAGCTGGAGTCGCTGATGTCGGAGCTGGATTCGATCGGCGTGCAGCTCAAGGGCATCGAGGAGGGGCTGGTCGACTTCCCGTCCGAGCGCGAGGGGCGCGTTATTCTGCTTTGCTGGCGCCTGGGCGAAGAAACAATCGCCTGGTGGCATGACGAGGACACGGGATTTCCGGGACGCCAACCCCTGTAAAGCCAAAGGAAATTGACTATTGACCTTCCAGCCCCTGGAAGGTTTAGGCTGGCTGCATGAGCAGCGAACTCACCATCGGCGCCGCCGCGAAGCAGACGGGCCTTAGCACCAAAACGATCCGGTTCTACGAGGACGAGGGCCTGGTGCCCGTGCCGCGGCGCAGCGAGTCCGGGTACCGGCTGTACTCAGAGGCCGATGTCATACGGCTCCAGCTGGTGAGTCGCGCCCGCCTCCTGGGACTGAACCTGCCGGCCATCCGCAACCTCGTGAAAAAGGCGCTCTCTGCGGACTGCGCGACGTTCGGCGACGAACTGCGCGACGTCATCGCGCGGCAGCGGGCAGAGGTGGAGTCGCGATTGCGGGAATTGACCGCACTGCGCAACGAGCTTTCCGACCTCGAAGGGCACGTCGAGCACTGCTGTGGCGGCTGCGATCCGGCCACGATGGCGGCGGAGTGCAGCTTCTGCGGGCTGATCGAGGTCCAGGACGAAGACGGCGTTTCGATTCCACGCGAAGGGAGGTGATAGACGTGCAGAACATAGAAGACGGCGACATGATCGTTGTGATCAACGCGGAAGACGCGGCGTGCTGCGACTGCGATTGCGGTCCGCTGTGTCCGCCGGACTGCTGCTAGGCGGTCCGTAAGGCCCCGGGCGGCTGCAGACGCCTACCGGGCCTTCGAATCCTCCATCGCCATCTTCGCGACCTGATCGCCCATGCGGATGGAGTAGTTTTGACCGCGATCCTCAGGGTAGATCTGCTGCATGTTGGCGAGATAGAGACCTGCAACCGGTGTCCGATGGTCCGGCAGGTCGTCGCGATAGTCGCGGCGGATGACGGGCTGGGCGTTCGGACCCTTGAAGACCCAGCGGTCGACGATCCAGTCGCGGTTGAAGCCCGGATTGAGCTTCGTGAGGTGCGGCAGGTAGAGGTCGTCCAGCTCTTCGTCGCTGAGCGAGAACCAGGGGTGGTTCGGCGTCAGATAGTTCGAGAGATAGACCAGGTTCAAACCCCCGTAGCGCTCCTTCTCGATGAAATTCGTGTGCTCGATCACGGCGATAAAGGGTGTATCGGGATCGCCAACGTTGAGCCAGTAGATCGGCGTGAGCGACTCCTTGAGGGCGATGACGTAGCAAAGCGCCCACTGCCAGCGGGCGGCGGAGACCCGGCGCTCGTATTCGGCACCCAGAGGCGGCGAAATGGGCAGGAACCGCTCCGAAGGCACACAAGCGATCACGGCGTCGGCCTCAATGCGCCGGCCGTCCTCGAGCACAACGCCATCGGCGCGGCCGTCCGATACGGTGATCTGCTTGACGGGTGCCGCGGTCTCGACGGTAGCGCCGGCGCGGATGCGCTTCTCGAGCTCGTGAATGTAGACGCCGAAGCTGCCCATCATGTAGCCGAGCTGCTCCTTGGAGACGACACCGGACTTACGCGACGAGAAACGCAGGCTGATCTTGCTCCAGAGCCACGCCATCGCGACCTCTTCGGCCTGATCGGCGAACTTACCGCGCAGTAGAGGCCCCCACACGACATCGAGGACGCGCTGGCCGGCGTAGCGCTTGATCCATTGCCAGGCCGTGATCTTCTCGTAGCCGGCCCATTTCTTCTGCCGGCGCAGGTAGAGCCCCGTGAGACCGAGGCGGACGCGGTCGATCAGGGGTAGCGGCTTGAAACGCAGCAGGTCCATCGGCGTGACGAAGGGCCAGATCTTGCCGCCGTGGAAGAAGCCGACCTTGGAGTCATGCCAAACCAGCCGATCGCCGAGACCGAGCTCGTTGATCAGGTCGATGATCACGGTGTCGGTTGTGAAGATGTGGTGGTAGAAGCACTCCAGGGGCTCCCCGCCGGCGTCGAACGTGCGGACGAGGCCACCGAGCTCGGGCCCAGCCTCGAGTAGGGTGACTTCGTGGCCACCCTGGAGCAACCGGTAGGCTGCGGTCAGGCCCGCCACGCCGCCCCCGACGACAATCGTCTTCATTCGGAGGCCCCTGCTTCCGCGACGGAAACCCGCGGCGGTTCGTCAGGGATGCCAAGGAGCTGTCGCAGCGACATGTGCATCGACCACAGGAGGACGAAGCCGACGACGATAACCGGCACGAGCAGCAACGCGTGCAGCGCGATGGCGTAGGCGGAGGCCGAAGCGCTGGAGACGTTGTACAGGACGAGGACCTCACGCGTCGCCAGCTCGAACGGACCTACACCGCCGGGCGACGCGAAAATCGACAGCGCCAGGTTCGCCGCCGCCGCGATGATCAGGTAGACATCGAAGCCAACGCCGAGGTGAAACGCCTCCCCGACCACGTAGTACATCGACGCCTCCACGAGCCAGGAAGCGAGCGACACGCCAGCCGCAATGACAAGGACGCCCGGGCTACGGATGGCGGCGAGACCGGAGAGAAACGCGTCCAGAGCTTCTTCAGCTTTCGACGAGAGGCGCTCAGGAAGGAATCTGGCAACTCGAAGCAATAAATTCCGGACGCGCAGCGGCGAAAACGCCAGGCCGACGAGCACTGCCGTGCCCGCAACGAAGAGCAATGCGGCCCCGATTCCGAGGCTTTGACGCCCAGCATCCGTGTCGGAGAGCGCTGTGACGACGCCCAGAACGGCGACCAAGGTGAGGCCGTCGAAGGTGCGGTCAACGGCGATGGTGCCGAACGCGGCCGACTTGCTTATCGATTCGCGTTGCCCGACAAGAAAGGCGCGAACCAGCTCGCCGATACGCATCGGCGCGACGTTGTTTGACATGAGGCCAATGAGGACGACTGGGTAGAGCCGGGCCGTGACGACGTTGGCAACCGGGCGCAGGAGGAGACCCCAGCGCATTGCACGTAACCAGTAGCCGACGAAGTAGATCGGGACTGCAGCGGCAGCCAGGAGGTAGTCGGCGCCCGAAAAGGCCTCCCGAATCTCGGAGATGTCGGTTCGGACGAGGAAGAACGCAAGGAAGACCGCGCTGATCAGGACTCCTAGCCAGAAGCGCTTGCGCCTCAGCACAGGTAACGTCCTGACGAACCTAAAGCCGTCCTCGATATGCGGGGATGTGCCAACCATATCCTCGTTTCTAGACAGTTATCGGCATATGACCGGCGGCAGCATTGGCAGGTCTGACGCGACCCACCGTACGCCGTGGGCGTCGGGGTGTCCAGACAGAGGGGGTGGGGCTATCATGGCGGGACTTGAGTCGAATCCAGGGAGGGCAGCCGTCATGGCGTTTCGAGGATATGTGCTGATCGAGGCCGAGGTCGGCCACGCCAAGGGCGTCGGCGAAGCCGTGCTGGCGATGAAGCATAGTGGTGCGCGAATTACGACGGTTGACACGGTCACCGGCCCTTACGACGTCATCGTGCAGATGGAGGCGGAAGACCTCGACAAGCTGGGGACCGCGATTACGGAGGGCTTGCAGCGCATCGAGGGCGTCCAGCGCACCACCACATGCCTGGCCGTGCGGTTGGGATGATTGTTCGGGCGGAGGCTCCGCTCCAGACCCACTCTTCGAGTGGTGGATGCAGCGACTGATAGAGTAATCGCATGAACGTCGACGGCATGATCAGCGTCGAGGAAGCAAGGTCACGCATCCTCGAGGTCGTTGAGCGGCTGCCCGCCGAAGAGAAGGAGCTGGCCGACGCGCTGGGTCAGGTCCTGGCCGAGGACGTCAGCTCGCCAGTCACGATTCCTCCTCTCGACAACACGAGCATGGACGGCTACGCCGTGCGCGCGTCCGACACGACAGGCGCTTCAGAGGCATCGCCTATGACGTTGCGTGTCATTGGTGAGGTCGCCGCGGGCTACATCTTCGACGGCGAAGTCGAGCCCGGGACCGCGGTGCGAATCATGACCGGCGCGCCGATACCAACCGGCGCCGACGCCATCGTGCCCTTCGAAGAGACCGACGAGCCGCCGGGCCGCAACTTCGGGTCGTTCGCCAAAGGCCGCGAGAGTGTCGGCGTGCTGAACGCGGCGGAGCCCGGCGCAAACGTACGCCGCGCGGGCGAGGACGTCACAGAGGGCTCAGAAGTCATGCGAGCAGGCACGGAACTGGGTGCGGCACAAATCGGCATGCTGTCGTCGCTGGGCAAGCGCACCGTGTGGGTTTATCGGCGCCCCGTGGTCGCGGTTATTTCGACGGGCGATGAGCTGCTTGATTTGGGGCAGCCGCACGCGCCGGGCAAGATATACGACTCGAACAGCTACAGCGTCGCAGCGCTCGTGCAGGAGGCGGGCGGCGTGCCGCTGCGGCTGGGTATTTCCCGCGACACCGTCGAGGACCTGACAGCGAGGATCCAGGAGGCGCTGCGCGGCTGCGACCTCCTGATCACGACCGCGGGCGTCTCACGCGGCGACTACGACGTGGTGAAGGACGTGCTGCTGCGCGAGGGCGAGGTCGATTTCTGGACGGTGCGTATGAGGCCCGGCAAGCCTCTGGCGTTCGGGAGCTTCGAGGCTCCCGACGGACGCCGGGTGCCGCACATCGGCCTCCCCGGCAACCCGGTCAGCTCTATGGTGACGTTTGAATTGTTCGGACGAGCCGCGATCTACAAGCAGTCGGCGCGCGAGGGCTGGGAGCGGCCCGTCCTGCGGGTTGTCGTCGAAGACCGCATCGTCAACTCCGACGGACGGCGTTTCCTGGCGCGCGGCATCGTGCGACAAGAGGAGGGGCGCTACGTGGCGTCGCTGACCGGGCCCCAGGGGTCCGGGATACTGACCTCGATGGCGCTGGCGAACGCGCTGGTCGTGTGTCCGGAGGACGTGCCGTCCCTGGAGCCGGGCGACGAAGCCGACGCGATGATGCTGGGGCCGGTGCGTAAGTAGCGCTTCCTGGCCGAGCAGCGAGATACACCCGAGTTCCCAGAGCATGCTCGCCGCCAGATGGCGCAGCGCGGTATCTTGGAAGAGGACGTCGTTTTGTTGCTGAGGTTCGCCGAGTCCTTCTCGTACAATCAGAATGGAGTGACTCATGTCGGTCACTACGACGAGGCATCGCGGCTCTTCGTCGCCGTAGTCAAGAACAGGGTGGTAACCACGTTCCGCACGAGGCCCACATACGTTGAGCGCCTCAGAAGGAGTGTTCCATGAACCTCAAATACGACGCACAAGTCGATGCAGCCTACATCTCACTGGTGGCGCTAGCGGCGGGGGACGTCAAGAACACCTATGCCTGCGATCCCGCGGAGGTCGGTGGCCAGATTCAACTGGACTTCGATGAAGCAGGACACCTCGTGGGAATTGAGATATTGAACGCGAGGCAGCTTCTTCCAGGTGCGCTACTAAAGGCTGGCGCATCGTCCAAGTAGGCCGGCGCGCTAGCCGAAGTTAGGCTGCAAGCGTGGCTGGGGCTCCAGGCCCTCGTGAAACTTCAGGCGCAGGTCGATCTTCGAGGCCTCTGAGACACACTCGTAGACCTGGAAGGTGCCGATCAGGTAGCCCTCGGGGTCGCGCGTGTAGCGGCCCTCGATGACGCCGACGACGGTGTTGAGCCAGGCGTACTTCTCGTCCTCGGCGAGGAAGTACATGCTGCCGGTGAAGTTGCGCAGCCCATCGACGTCGATGCCGTAGCCGCGGATCTCGTAGTAGACCTCCGCGCCGTCATCCGTGGTCAGGATGCCCCTGATGTCAGGCGTGACAACGTTGTCCGAGCGCAGGACGGATTTGTTCATCGCCTTGTGGCCACCGCGGACGCGCTCTCCGACAATCGTCCCCTCACGGAACATCCACGACGTGCTGTCGGTGCCCCGCGCGCCCTTGAGCGAGACGCTGTGCCTTTCGACATACTTGTAGACCATCTCAAACAGCGGCACGAGCTTCATAAGACGGCTCCTTTCAGTGCAGAGCGAAGCCTACACAGTGCAAGGCACAAAGGACATAGGCGCCTCAATGTGGTCAGCGGATGTGGAAGGCGGTGTAGTCGCCGGTTGCAGCGGCCCACGAGACGTCGACACGTTCGACATAGGCGAGGGGCGGACCCTGGCGCAGGGCCGCGAGCAGCGTTTCGAGTTCGGGCATCTGGCCTTCGGCGACGACTTCGATAGCCGTACCGTTGCTGAGATTGCGCACGAAGCCCTTGAGGCCAAGCGCGATCGCCTGCGCTTCGACGAAGAAGCGAAAGCCGACGCCCTGGACTCGGCCACGGACTAGAGCCCGCAGCGTTTGGGCTTCTGTTTCACTCATGGCTTTCTGCCGTACGTTTCGATCCAGCCGGTGGAAGCCGGGTTGAAGTTACCACTGCCGCGATTCACGATCTGGTCGATGTCGCCAAAGTCGGCCTCACGGAGCAGTTCCAGCCAGGCCGGCGCGGAATGGTAGTAGTAGAAGCGACGTTCCAATCCTTCTGACTCGACGGGCATGGCGTCGTCCTCTTCCCCCTCGCTCATCGAAGTAAAGAGAACGCCACCCTCTTTGAGGACGCGGAACGCCTCGGCGAGCGCCGTCGCTACATCCGATTTCGGCACGTGGAGCAAGCTGGCGCAGGCCCAGACGCCGTCGAAGCTGCCGGAGGCGAAGGGGAGGCCGCGGGCGTCCCCCTGAACAAGGCGATAACGGATCGCGTCGTAGCGCTTCGCTTCGGTGAGCAGCCCGCGTGCCGGGTCGAGGCCGGTTACCTCGAGTTCAAGCGCGGCGAGAGCGGCCGCGTCGTGACCAGGCCCGCAGCCGAGTTCCAGGATGCAAGCTCCAGGTGTTAGCAGGTCTCTGAAGCGCTCATGGAGACGGCTCAGGTGCGTGCGATCGCTGGAATGGTCCGCATAAGCCCGCGAGCCGGCGTCGTAGGACGCTACCGTGGCGATTACCCGGTCAGGCGAGGAGGTCATCCAGAACGGCCTCTACGACCTCTTTGGGCACCTCTGAGGTGACGATAGGGCGGCCGACGTCCTCGAGGAGGACCCAGCGCTGGCCGCCGGCGACGACCTTCTTGTCCAGGGCGAGGGCGGCATGTACGCGGGCGCGGTCGATACCCGCCGGGGGCTTCAGTGGCAGCCCGGCGCGCTGAATGAGGACGCGCTGGCGTTCAACGAGAGCCGCTGGCGTCACACCGACACGGCGTCCGATTTCGGCCGCGGCGATCATGCCAACCGCGACAGCCTCGCCGTGCAGCAGCGCCTCATAACCCCCCGCCGCCTCGAAGGCGTGCCCGAGCGTGTGGCCGTAGTTGAGGAGTTCTCGGACGCCGCCCATCTCGCGCTCGTCCTCGCTGACCACGGCGCCCTTGATCTGGACGTTTCTGGCCAGCACCTGGGTCGTCAGCTCCGGCTCCAGCGCCATGAGATCATCGAGGCGGGCTTCGAGCACGGCGAGCAACTCGGGGTCGCGAATCAGGGCGTGCTTGATGACCTCGCCCATGCCTTCGATGAGGGCGCGGCGCGGCAGCGTCTTGAGCGTCGCGACATCTGCAACCACAGCGCTCGGCTGGTAGAAGAGGCCAACGATGTTCTTGGCCCCGGCGTGGTTGACGGCCGTCTTACCGCCGATTGAAGCGTCGACCATGGCGAGGAGGCTGGTAGGCGCCTGGACGATCGGCATGCCGCGTAGATACGTCCCCGCTACGAAGCCGGAAAAGTCGTTCACCATGCCGCCGCCGAGTGCGACTATGACGTCGCGTCGCTCGGCTCGCTGCGAGGCAAGCCAGTCGTAGACCTCCGCCGCCTGCTGCAGGCTCTTGGAGCCGTCACCTGAGGGGATCGTGTGGCTGGCGACCTCCAAGCCGGCTTCGCGCAGGCTGGAGACGGCCGTCTCGCCCCACTGCGCCATCACGGCATCGTCCGAGATGAGAAAGGCACGACGGGCGTGAGTCGCCCGTTTCGTTATGTCGCCTAGACGTTCGAGCGCTCCCCACCCGACGAGCGCCGCGTATTCGCCCGAAGCCGTGCGGATGACCGTGGTCGGGTTAGGTGCGTCGATGACCGGCGGTAGCACGCTCGGCGTGCGGCTCAGCTGTTCGACGCGGCCGGGGCGGTTGAAGCTGCGATCGCCGCGCTTCTCGTAGAACTGGACCACGTCTTCCGCGATCTCCTCAGGCGTCATACCGTCGGTTTCGACCGTGAAATCGGCGAGCGCATAGACGGCGGCACGCTGGTCGATCAGGCGACGAGCGCGAGCGAGGGCGTTGTCGGCGGCAAGCATGGGACGCGGCCGGCCTTGCTCCTTCGCCTCCATGCGCTGCACAACGGTCTCCGGCGTCGCCTTGAGGCAGACCACGAGTCCGCTTTCGACCATGCTGCGACGCGTGGGCTCGAAAACAGGCGCACCGCCACCTGCCGCGACGACCAGGTTCTTGCGTCCGGCAAGTTCTGAGAACGCTTCGGCTTCTAGCTGCCGGAAGGCCGCTTCGCCCTGCTCGTCGAAGATGACGGCGATCTCCTTGCCGGCGATGCGGACGAGGACGTCATCGGCGTCGACGGCGTCCCAGCCGAGCCGTTGCGCCACGAGGGCCGCGACCGTCGTCTTGCCAACCCCGAAGACGCCGGTGAGTGTGATCCGGGCCGGGGCTGTCATCCGGCGTTGTCGCCGCGAGGGCCGATGGTCTGCATGTAAGCCTTGTAGTTGCGGACCGTCTCTTTGACGTTGTCACCGCCGAACTTGTCGAGGACGGCGTCTGCCAAAATAAGCGCGACCATCGCCTCGCCGATGACGGCGGCCGCGGGGACGACACAGACGTCTGAGCGCTCATAGAAAGCGTCCTTCAGCTCAGCCGTATCGAGGTCGGCGCTGGGCAGCGGGCGCGGCAGGGTCGAAATCGGCTTCAACGCACCGCGCACCACCACGTCTTCGCCGTTTGTGACGCCACCTTCGAGGCCGCCGGCGCGGTTGGTCGCGTGCTGCCAGGGCCGTTCACCCCACTGCTCGCGCGGCAAGATGACGTCCTGCACCTCTGAGCCGGGCAATGCGGCCGTCGTGAAACCGCCGCCGATCTCGACGCCCTTGACGGCCTGCATGCTCACGATGGCCTGCGAAAGGCGGCCGTCCAGCTTGCGGTCCCAGTGCACAAAGCTGCCGAGACCGATAGGGACGCCCGTGGCGCGCACTTCGAAGACGCCGCCGACAGTGTCCTGCTGCTCGCGTGCCTGGTCGATACGGGCGATGAAGGCGGCCTCAACCGAAGGGTCGGCGCACCGCACTTGAGAGGCTTCGACAGCATCCCAGTCAGGTTGCTCCGGCGGGTTGGCGCGGACTTCGCCGACCGAGAGCACATGTCCGTGAATCGAGACGCCGATCTCTTCGAGCAGGCGCCGGGCGATGGCGGACGCGGCAACGCGGGCCGTGGTCTCGCGGGCGCTGGCGCGTTCGAGGACGGGCCTTACGTCATCGAGGCCGTACTTGATCGCGCCCGCGAGGTCGGCGTGACCGGGGCGCAGCGAGGTAAGGCGCTCGACTTCGGCTTCGACCGGCTCGACAGCCATGCGGACCTGCCAGTTCTGGTTGCCGAAGTCGCGATTGACGATGCTGAGGCCGATGGGGCCGCCCATCGTCAGGCCATGGCGCACACCGCTAACGATCTCGGCGCGGTCCGTCTCGATTTGCTGGCGCTTACCGCGGCCGTAGCCGCGCTGGCGGCGTCCGAGCTGGGTCGCGATGTAGTCCTCGGACAGCGGCAGGCCGGCAGGCACTCCTTCGACGATGACGAGCAGGCCTTTGCCGTGCGACTCGCCGGCTGTCATGAAACGGAACTGGCCCATCAGCCTGCCTCCGTGTCGAAGCTCACCCAGTCGATTGGCTCGATCGCGTGGACGCCGTCCCCGCTGCCGGCAAAGCGTCCTTCGGTCAGCGAAATGAAGTCGGCCGGCTCGGTCTCCTCCCAGTCGATGTGCTCGACGGTGCTGCGCAAGACGGAGGTGCTCAAGATGCAGCGGGGCTCCGCGTGTCCGTTTTCATCACGAAATGAAGTGTATACGTCGATCTGGGCGTGGTCGAGCTTCACGTTGGGCACGTCGTAGAGCAGCATTTCGGCCAGTCGTTTGGTGATCTTCATGCCTTCGCCCAGCGGGCTGGAGGTCTCGATCCGCTTGCTACCGACCAGGGCGTATTCGCCCTCGGCATTGCAGCTTATACGCGCGGCGGTTGGCGTGACGTCCAGCAGCTCGATGGTCTGGACGCCGTGCCAAACCAGCGTAGACGTGCCACGCGGCACACGCGATTCTCGCCACATTTCGATTTGCTCATCAATCAGCGTGCGGATCGCTTCGAGGTCTCCGTTCTCGACGAGGCCACGCCAGTGCATTTGTCGCGCCGTCTCCTGCACGATGACGAAGCCCGTGAAGAGCAGCAACAGCACGATGACCAGAATGCCCCACTCCATGCCTACTCCTGCGCCATCATTGCGGCGAGCGCCGCCTCTCTCATTATGTCACCAGGCGGCTCCCTGCCCGTCCACAGCTCCTGCTGGGCCACGCCCTGATAGACCAGCATGCCTAGCCCGTCGACGGCGTGGGCGCCTGCCTCGCGGGCCAGGCGCAGAAGGACCGTCTCCAGCGGGTTGTAGACGATATCGACGACCCAGAGGCCGGGGCGCAGTGCCGCCGCCGGCAGCGGCGATTCGTGCTCGTGGGGCGAGTAGCGCATGCCGATCGGTGTCGTGTTGACGATGAGACCGGCCTCGGCGGCTGCCCGCGTGAGAGACGCCTCGTCGAAGGGGAGGCGGTCGACTTGCACCGGATGCGGAGTCGAAACTGCGAGATGGCCTGCTGCGGCGGCTACGCGATCCGGCCGGCGGCCCGCGAGCGCGATGGACGCGACCCCGGCTTCGACGAGCCCGTAGGCGACGGCGCGCTCGGCACCGCCGACGCCGAGGACGAGGGCGCGCAGGCCCGCGGGGTCGCAGCCGGCCTCGCGTAAGGAGCGGATGAAGCCGTCTTTGTCTGTGTTGTAGCCGACCAGTGTGCGGCCGCGCCTGACCAGTGTGTTGACGGAACCAATGGCGTCGGCCGCGGGGTCGATTTCGTCCAGAAGCGGCATTACGGCCTGCTTGTAAGGCACCGTGACGGAGATGCCCAGCATCTCGTCGCTGCGCAGGCGTTCGACGGTTGCGGGCAGCTCCTCAATGGGGATGGGCCACGCTTCGTAGTGGACGTTGAGGCCGAGAGCGGCGAAGCCGGCGTTGTGCAGCGGCGGGGACATTGAGTGGTCCAGCGGGTAGCCGATGATAGCGGCGAGTGTGCGGCCGGTCATGGCTGGAACCGCTGCACGTTTATCTGGTGCTCCTCGAAGGTCTCGGCGAAGGCGTGGCTGCCATCCGGCCGGGCGACGAAGAAGTAGAAGTTCGTAGCGGCGGGACGGACAACCGCCTCGATCGACGAAATGCCGGGGTTCGCGATCGGACCCGGCGGCAGGCCGGCGACGACGTAGGTGTTGTACACGGAGTCGAACTGCAGGTCCTGCAGCGAAAGCTCACGCTTCCAGTAGCCGTATTCGACGACGCTGCCGGGACGGGCCGTAATGGCGTACTGCACCGTGGGGTCGGCCTGCAGCGGCATGTCGATGGCGAGGCGGTTCAGATAAACGCTGGCGATCAGCGGGCGTTCTTCCGGTAAGACGGCCTCGCGCTCGACGATTGCGGCAAGTGTCAGCACCTGATGCACGCTGAGGCCGCGCTGGAGCGCCTCCTGGCGCAGTTCCGGCGTGAACCGGGTCGCAAGAGCGTCGATCATCTCCAGGACGACCTCCGAAGCCTTGACGCTGAACGAGAAGCTGTACGTGGCGGGGTAGATGTAGCCCTCCAGCGTTGCGGAGGCGGGACGGCTGCTGAGTAGGTCCGTATCGACGCCGCTGCCGCTGGTGGCGAGCGCGTTGGCGGCAGCGAGGAAGTCGTTGGCGCTGACTACGCCGCGGCGCTCCAGCAGCTCGGCAACCTCCTCAATGCGCAGGCCTTCGCGGACGGCAACGACGCGCGCGGCGGTGAGCCCGTCGCGGATGCGGGCGACGGCGTCGAGGACGCTGGTGCCGGGCAGGAACTCGTATTCGCCGGCCGCCAGCGTGCTCTCGGCGCCGATGATTTTAGCGAGGCGATGGAAGGACGCGCCGTTGGCGATGATGCTGGAGGCTTCGAGGCGGCGTCCGATGTCGGCGGCGTTATCGCCGGCTTCGACCGAAATCAGGATCGGGCCGCCGGGCTCGGCCGCAGCGACCTCGATACCGGTCCGCGGTACGGCACCGGGCGAGGCCTGAATCACCCAAACCGCGACGGCAATGACCGCGATCGCGGCACCGATCAGCGCCGAGTTGATGATGGAGTTTGCTGAGCTGGGACGGCCTTCGAGCACGCGGTCAGGATACCCGCATTGAAGCTGGGGGGCATCCCCGGCGCCTCGGCCAAGCGGAGCTTGTCCTGCTACCCGTCGCGCTGATAGCGAAGGCGGTCGAGATACGCCTGGAGGATTATCGAAGCGGCGAGGGCGTCCGTGTCCACGGGCGGCGGGGCGTGGCGGCCGCTGCGGCGGCGGCCTCGGCCACGCGATGTGTCCTCGGTGCGGGATTGCGCCTCGTGGGTTGAGAGCCGCTCGTCCCACAGATGCACGGGCAACTCCAGGCGCGACTCCAGCTGAGCCGCGAATTCGCGCACGTGGCCGGTCTGGGCGCTATCCTCGCCGCTGAGCGAAAGCGGCAGGCCAACCACGAGCTCGCTGACCTCCTCCGCGGCGACGAGGCGCTGTATGGCGTCGAACTCCGTGCCATCGGCGAGGATGGAGTTGAGCGGCAGAGCGAAGCTGCGGTCAGGGTCGGAGATAGCGATGCCGATCCGGCGGTCGCCGGCGTCGATGCCGAGGATACGGCCAGGGGGGGTCACGCTCACGATCGGTAGCCTGCCCTAAGAGGCGTTGAAGACTCCGCGCCCAGCGCCCTCCCTACCGGTCGGGCTTGTGCGCTCCGTCTTCTTTCAAAGTCACATCTGAGGGGAGACCCCTCAGACTCCCCCCGCAGGGGCTGCGCCCCTACTGACCCTGCCTGCGAAATCTTTTCGAGCGGCGTAATCAGAATCATCGAGCCAGCCCAGGGCGAACCTTGCCCCTCACTTCGAGAGGCGCTCCTCGATTAGCCTGCGCCCGGCCGCCAACCCGTCATTCAGCTTCGATGGGTCTGTGCCACCGCCCTGGGCGGACTCGGGGCGCCCTCCGCCGTTGCCGCCCGCCGTCTGTGCCGCAATGCGCACGACATCGCCTGCAGGGCACTTCTTCGCGATATCGGGTGTCGACATGGCCACAAACGTCGGCTTCTCGTCGATGACGGCGCCGAGCAGGATGACGGCGGTGTTGTGGCGCTGCTTCAGCGCATCGCCGACATCGCGCAGGAAATCAACGCTTGTGGCCTCCGGGACTGGACGCACGATTACCGAGACGCCTCCGACTGTGGGCACAGTTGCCTCTGCGCCGGCGGTTGCTGGCTCAGCGCCGATGGTAACGTTCGCTGACTGACGCGCGATCTGGCGCTCCAGGGACTGTACCTGACGTCTGAGACGGTCGTTTTCCGTCAGCACGGCTTCGACGCGGTCTTCTACGGCATCGTGGGCGACGCGCAGGCGGGTTGAGAGACGCGAGAGGGCGTCTTCGTCGCCGCGCAGGCGCTCCCAGGCGGCGCGGCCGGTGACGGCCTCGATACGTCTCATACCGGCGCCGATCGACGTCTCGCCAGTGATGATGATGGCGCCGACTTCACCGGAGTGGTGGACGTGGGTGCCACCGCAGAGCTCGTGGCTGAAGCAGTCGTGCAGCTCGACATCGCAGACGCCGACGACGCGGACCGTGTCAGCGTATTTGTCGCCGAAGAAGGCGAGGGCGCCCTCCTCCAGGGCCTTCTCGTACGACATGTGCTCGATGTGAACCGTGAGGTTGTCGCGCACGACGCGGTTTGCCAGCGCCTCGACAGCGCGGACCTGCTCCACCGTCATGGCTTCGAGGTGCGTGAAGTCGAACCGCAGGCGGTCCGGCGTCACCAGCGAGCCGGCCTGACGGACGTGGGTACCGAGCTCGTGGCGCAAGGCGGCGTGCAAGATGTGGGTCGCCGTGTGGTTGCGCATCGTGTCGGCGCGGCGCGATTCGTCGACGCGGCCCTCCACCGTGTCACCGACGCGCAGCGTGCCGGACTCGATACGGCCGGCGTGGGCGGTGACGCCGCCTTCGCCCACCGCCTGCGTGTCTTCGACCACGAAGCGTGTGGGGGTTACCTCTCCCCCCCGCCCCCTCTCCTTGCGAGGAGAGGGGGAGTCTGTGGGTGGCCGGACGAGCTCGCCTCGATCGCCGACCTGGCCGCCGCCCTCGGCGTAGAAGGGCGTGCGGTCGAGGACGACTTCGATGCGGGCGTCCGAGGGCGCGGTTACGTCTTGCACCGGCGTGCCGTCGAGGAGGATGGCGAGGACGATGCCTGTGGTGCGCGTGTTCTCGTAGCCGAGGAACTCGCTGCGGGGCAGCGCCAGCTCAGCGTACGTCTGGGCGCGGTCGACGCCGCCGTCGAACTGGGCGGCGGCGCGCGAGCGGGTGCGTTGCTCTTGCATCAGGGCTTCGAAGCCACCTTCGTCGATCCCGAATCCTCGCCCGGCCACAAGCCTCTTAGTCAACTCCACCGGGAAGCCATGCGTGTCGTGTAATCGAAAGGCGACATCTCCTGGTATGACTTTCTCGCCATCTTGATGCTCGTTGACGAAGCTAGCAAGCACGGCTCGGCCGCTATCCAGGGTTTGCTTAAAGTTCGATTCTTCCAGCGCAAAAAGAAGTTTGATAGACCCGCGCTGTTCGACTAGATTCCCGTGAAATTCCGCCATAGTTTGGACGACGGAATCCGCGATCGGCATAAGGAGAGGCTCTTCATGCCAGCGAACGGCCCGTGCAGTCTCATCAGTGGCGAACGTCGCAAGAGACGTTAGAGGCGAAGGCAGGGGGTTCAAGAACACGGCTTCCGGACCGAGCAGGTCCTGGTTGCGGATCAACGTGGAGCCGTACATCACGGCACTGCGTATAAGGCGGCGCAGAACATAGCCGCGGCCGTCGTTGGCGGGCGTGACGCCGTCTGCGATGAGGAAGGTCGCGGCGCGCGTGTGCTCCGCGACGACGCGCATGGCGCGCTGCTGCTCCTCGGAGGCGGCGGCATACGAGAGGCCGGTCAGCTCCTCGACCTTCGCGATCACGGCGCGAAAGAGGTCCGTGTCGAAGATGCTGGGCGGGGCGTCCCACTGCTTGGGGTTGCCCTGCCAGTCGATGCCGTCCTGGTACATGTGGACGACGGCCCAGCGCTCGAGGCCGGCGCCGGTGTCGACGTTCTGCATTGGAAGCGGACGGCGAGTCCTGCCGTCCTCTTCCTGGTACAACGCCATGAAGACGAGGTTCCAGATCTCGAGGAAGCGGCCGCAGTCATGTGTCGGCGGCGAGCAGCCGGGCTGGCGGCAGCCCTGTTCGGCGCCGAAGTCGTAGTAGATCTCAGTATTGGGGCCGCAGGGGCCAGCGCCGCCTTTGATCATGAACCAGTAGTTCTCGCTCTCGTCGAATCTGACGATGCGCTTTTCGGGGATGCCAACGCCACGCCAGAGGTCGAACGACTCGTCGTCCGTCTCATGCACCGTCGTCCAGATGCGGTCCCTGTCGAGGCCGAGGCCGTCAGGTGCGGGTTTCGTGATCAGCTCCCAGGCCCAGGGGATGACCTCGGCCTTGAAGTAGTCGCCGACGCTGAAGTTGCCCAGCATCTCGAAAAACGTGCAGTGCGAGCTGTCGCCGACCTCTTCGATATCGGAGGTGCGGAAGCACTTCTGAATCGACGTCATACGCCGCGCCGGCGGGTCGGCCAGGCCCATGAAGTAGGGCTTCATCTGGTTCATGCCGGCGTTGGTGAACAGCAGCGTGCGCTCGTCCGGCGGCGGGATCAGCGAGGACGAGGGGACGGCGCGATGCTGGCGCGCCGCAAAGAACGAGGTCCAGAGCTGGCGAATCTGGTTGCTGTCCATGTGGTGTCAGTCTGGCATCTGGGAGGGAGGTGATCAATCAGGGCGCGGGGCTGCCTGGTGCCTGAAGGGTACGCCGTCCCAGTACGGGGCGGACCTCCCGCAGGTGGCACGCCGATAAGGCCTTCCTCGTCCGCCCACATTGAGGATCGAGATGGCGCTCCGTGTACATGAGCAGCTTTTTCATCATACGCCCGACGGCGTTCTCCACTGACCAGTCCTCCCAGACGTCACGCCTTAGGCCGGAGTTTTTTAGACCCGCCATGCCTCGATGTCAACTGTGTACATAGCATCTTGGTGAAGCCGCATCATGGGCCCGTCGTCGTCATCGACTTTGAATGTCACGTCCAGATGAAGGTGGTCGGATTGCCAGATACCGTTGGGCTTGGGAAGCAGACGGACGGGCGGCTGGCCGTCGATGGTCAGCTCAAGCTCATTCCCTCGCGTTTCGATTCGGAACTCAACTGCGAAGTCGCCTCGGGTCGCGTACCGGCCAGCGAGGTCAAGCGACGGACGAGTGGCCTCAGTTTCATCGCCGGGGCGCGATCGAGGCCACTCGCAGGCGTCGGCAAGAGCAGGCAGTAGAAAGCTATGGATCAGTCCAGCGCCACCGTCTGAGTTCGTCATTATTACGGCACCCTGACCGCTCTCCAGGTAAAGCGTGGCTGTGTTGTTGAAGCCTTCGTCGGCGCCGCCATGCCCGATACTGGCAGGTGCTCCTGACTCGGCGAGCTGCACTCCGAGGCCGTAAGGTCTGTTCGACGCGTGAGGCCGGAACATGTCAATGGCCAACTCGCGAGGAAGCAACGCCCCCGGCTCGCCGACCCAGCTTCCCCGGAGGGCGAGGAAGAAGCGAGCCAGATCCTCCGGCGTACTCCAAAGACCGGCGGCCGCCATCTCGGGGTAAGTGTGCCAGCGACCGGTCACAGGTACTGGCCCCCAAAGGTGTCCGCTTGCGAATGCGCCTTCAATCGATTCGGGCTGTGGCTGAACAAATGTGCTCCTGCTCATCCCCGCAGGCTCGAGTACCAATTCGGCAGCTAGCGAGGGAAAGTCCCTTCCGGTCACGTCGCATAGAAGCTGTTGTGCAACTATATAGCCTCCACCGGAGTAGCTGAATTGAAGACCGGGCAGCGTGGTTACGCGAACAGCAGGTGAATTTCCCTTGCCGTCCAGCACTTCAGGCGGATTGGGCACGATCATGCCAGCCGGATAGCCGAGAAATCCATGCACAGTCAGCCCCGCGGTATGCGAGAGCAACTGGCGCAACGTGACCCGCGGTTGCCACGTGCTGTTGGGTGGGACGTGCCAGGATCGCAGCCTGTCATTGACACTCTCATCCAGGTCGAGCATCCCAAGGGCAACTAGCCGCAGCACACAAGCGGCCGCAACAGACTTGCTGATGGAGCCAGACTGGAACTGCGTTGTTTCGGTGACTGGGGCTGAGTGACCTAGTTCGCGCACGCCTTCGTACCTGGTTTGAGATATCGCGCCGTTCTCAATGAGTGCGATACCCACGCCAGGCGTGTGAAAGGCGGCCATCGCCTCGATTAAGTCGTAAGGCCGCTCGCTGCGTGGAAGGTCGCGCAGCTGACGGCTCAGCCCGTCCAGCGCCGTCATTTGCTTGCGCAAGCTTATCACCAGCGAGCAGCTCGCGCCCGTGTTTCACCACGGCTATAGCTCTCCCTTGCTGCCGCGACGCCCTGCCGAATGTGCTGGATGCGCTGCCGATCCTGCGCCGACGTAGCTTCAGCGCAGCCTCGAAGACATGAGCCCGGACGGAAACACGTTGCAGGGCTCCGTGTGCAGGAGCCCATGTCTCGGCCCACACCGAACCGTGACTTGATATATCTGCTGCAGCGTCTACTCCCCGCCGATCGTGACGGACTGTATCTCGTCGGCGCTGGAGGCTGAGCCGCCGGAGGTGAGGTCTAGCAGCGCGAGCTGGTCGAGAACGTCGAGGCCGGCGGTAACCTTGCCGAAGATGGTGTACTTGCCGTCCAGCGCCGGGTAATCGCCGAAGGAGATGAAGAACTGGCCGCCGTTGCTGTTCTCGGCGCTGCCGCCCATGCCGACGTAGCCGCGCGCGAAGGGCAGGTCGGTCAGCTCCTTGGGGACGGAAAAGCCCGGCGTGCCGAAGCCGGTACGCGTGGGATCGCCGGCTTGGGCGTAGAACTTGCCGCCGTCCGCGTCCCGGGTCAGCTCCATGAAGGGCGTCCCGTCGTAATAGCCGTCGTTGGCGAGAAAGACGAATGCGTTGACGGCCTGCGGAGCAGCCGCCGCATCGAGCTCGATTTCAATCGCGCCCTTCGATGTCTGAATCGTAGCGGTATATGTTTTCGTCGAGTCGATGGTTAGCGGTGGCGGCGCGGTGTAGCGCTTGACGACGGGCTCGGCGTCCGAGGTGGAGGTGTCGGGTGCAGGAGTCCCGCTCAATGGCGTGCCTCCCACGACCGGGACGTCCGGGGCCTCGTTGCCCTGCATGCCTGCCGTGCTGCTGCCGCCGTTGAGTCCCAGGGCGCCGGCGAAGAGGAAGAACACCATGCTGCCGCCGGCAACGAGCGCGATCACGCCAAACAGCTTCGGGTTGGCGAGAAAGGCCAGCGGGCCTGGCAGATCGAGGGAGGAAGTGCGGATGGGGGCGACGCCGCCGCGGTTGTCCCGGCGATTACGGCGGTTGCGGGATTGGCTGCCTCTAAGTGACATGGGACCTCGTTACTATTCGGAGTCTTGATTCAGTATAGCAAGGCGGCCGGTCGAGCCTAGGGCTGAACAAAGACCTTTTCTGGGCGCCAGCGATCGGGCTGCTCGCAGCGCAGGACGGCAAGGAAGTCGCCGGCGTCGCTGTAAGCGCGGCAAAGGTCGCCTGGGGCGATATAGACGCCTGTAGCGGGCCGTAGTGCGGTCTCGCGGCCGTGCAGGAGGTCTTGCGTCGCGTCCTCACCGAGAATCGCGGCGCGCCAGGTCAGCAGCACTTCGTCCGGGGCAACGAGGCGCTCGGACCACGTCCCGTCCTCGAACTCCGCGCGTAGTGTGTCGATGTCCACGGCGTCTTCGACGCGAAAGGCGCCGACACGGCTGCGCACGAGGCCGCTGAGGGTGCCTCCGACGCCGAGCGCTGCGCCGAGGTCGTGCGCCAGGGAGCGCACGTAAAAGCCCTTGCCGCAGACGACGCGCAGGCGGAGATTCGGGGCGTCATACTTGATTATGTCGAGTTGTTCGGCCCTGACCAGCCTCGGCTCCGCGCGGACGTCTTCGCCGCGACGGGCGCGTTTGTAGAGGGGGACGCCCTCGCGCTTGATGGCGCTGTAGATCGGCGGCGCCTGCATGACTTCGCCGCGAAAAACCGCCAGCGCGTCGCGAACCGTGGCCTCGGTGATCTCGGATGCGTCGGCGCGGCTGACTACCTCACCCTGGGCGTCGTAGGTGTCGGTAACAACCCCGAGCTCGATATCCGCCACGTATTCCTTCGTCGTATCGACGAGGTATTCGGTCAACCGCGTTGCCTGACCGATGAGGACCGGCAGGACGCCGGTCGCGGCGGGGTCCAGCGTGCCTGCATGCCCAACGCGCTTCTCGCCGCAGCGGCCGCGGATGAAGCGGACGACGTCGAAGGACGTCCAGTCCGGCGGCTTGTTGACGTTGAGGATCGCGCTGAGCGTCACTTTACGCTTCGGTTAGGTAATTTCAGGTTTGGCGTCCTCGGCATGAATGACTTGATTCAGCTGCGCCAGT
>DASTLN010000036.1:0-3125 GCA_035714925.1 Dehalococcoidia bacterium
AAGGTCCCCGCGGGCCACCCGAATGGCCGTGCAGTGCAACAGCGCATCGTGACGGAAAAGGACGCCGACGAGTTGGACGAGGTGTTCTGCGGTTAGGCTTCCGCCCTTCAGCTCACCTTTGTGGCGGGGCCACCCTCGCGCCGCAAACGCCAGCTACCGCGCGGCAATCAGGGTGGAACACACACGACAATCAGGATGAGAGGGACGACGCTCCCATGAGGGAGCGCGCCGTCTGGCAGTCGCGATCGACCGGATAAGGAACGGGTTTCTTCACGCCAATGAGGAACCAGCCTTTGCCCGGCCGCCACATCACCGACAGCCAGATGAGGATGTACATGAAGTTCCGTCAGACCGACACAGCGCGGTTATCGGCCGCCAAGTCCGGGTTCAGCTCGTCGAGCGGCTACCGCGTCGACAAGGACCGGCGTCTTCCCTCGCAAAAGAAGGCTCTTCGCCAGCGTCGCCGGCCCGATCCGCTCGCCGGCGTGTGGGAGAGCGAGATCGTGCCAATTCTGAAGTCGGCGCCAGGGCTGCGGCCCGTCGCCATCTTCGAAGAGATCGTTCGGCGTCATCCCGAGATCGGCGTCGGTGTGCGCCGGACGCTGGAGCGTCGGATCCGAACTTGGCGCGCCATCCATGGTCCAGAGCAGGAGGTCATCTTCCGCCAAGTCCATGAGCCTGGCCGCATGGGCCTTTCCGACTTCACCGACATGGCCGATCTCGCCGTCACCGTTTCGGGGGAATCGCTCGACCACCGGCTCTACCACTTCCGCCTCGCATATTCCGGCTTCGAGCATGCCCACGTCATTCTCGGCGGCGAGAGTTATGTCGCCCTCGCCGAAGGACTTCAGAATGCCCTGTGGGCGCTCGGCGGTGCGCCATCAGAGCATCGCAGCGACAGCCTGTCGGCTGCCTTCCGCAATCTCGACCGGGACGCTCAAGAGGACCTGACCCGTCGATACGACGATCTCTGCGCTCACTACGGAATGGCGCCCAGCCGCAACAACACCGGTGTCGCTCACGAGAACGGATCCATCGAGAGCTCTCACGGTCATCTCAAGAGAGGACTTGAGGACGCCCTTCTGCTGCGGGGATCGCGCGACTTCGAAGATCTTGCCGCCTACCGCCGGTTCGTCGACGAGATCGTCGGGCGCCGGAATGCACGCCTTGGACAGCGGATCGACGCCGAGCGCATCGTGCTCCAGGATCTGCCCGGTCGCCGCACTGCCGACTACGAGGAGACCATCGTCACGGTGACCTCCTCCAGCGGCTTCGTGCTGCGCAAGGTCTTCTACAGCGTCCATTCTCGCCTGATCGGTCACCGGCTGCGTGTCCGTCTCTACGACGACCGTCTCGATGTCTATCTCGGCGGCACGCATCAGATGACCGTTCCCCGGGGGCGGGCGTCGGCGAACGGCAAGCACGATCACATCGTCGACTACCGGCACGTCATCCATGCGCTGAAGCGCAAGCCGATGGCGCTCATGGGGCTGGTCTACCGCGACAAGCTCTTTCCGAGGCGGGCCTATGCCCGCGCCTTCGAGGCGCTCGTCGATCATCTGCCTCCCAAGGCCGCCTGCCGGATCATGGTCGAACTCCTCGCGCTCGCTCACGAACGGGCATGCGAGGCCGAACTCGCCGACAGGCTGGACGCGGATCTCGATCAGAACCTGCTGCCCAACATGAAGCTGTTGCGCACGCTCTTCATGCCGGCCTCGGGCGCGATGCCTGAGGTCGTCGTCGCGTTCACCCCGCTCGCCGTCTACGACGAACTGGCCACCATTCGTAGCGGAGAAGCGGCATGAAGACTTCCAATCCGATCGACACCGCCCGCCTCAACCTGGCTCTCAATGAGCTCAGGCTGCCCGCCATCAAGGTCGTCTGGCCCGATTTCGCCGCAAGGGCCGACAAGGAGGGCTGGCCGGCCGCGCGCTTCCTCGCCGCACTCGCCGAACACGAGATCGCCGAACGAGCCCGCCGCCGGATCGAGCGTCACCTCGTCGAGGCCCGTCTGCCGCCGGGAAAGACCCTCGACACCTTCGACTTCGACGCCGTGCCCATGATCAGCAAGGCGCAGGTGATGGCACTCGCCGCCGGCGACACTTGGCTGGAGAAAGCGGCTAACCTGCTCATCTTCGGCCCTCCAGGCGGAGGAAAGTCCCACCTCGGTGCCGCTCTCGGCCTGGCTCTCGTCGAGAACGGCTGGCGCGTGCTGTTCGCCCGCACCACCGATCTCGTCCAGAAGCTCCAGACCGCCCGTCGCGATCTCCAACTCGAGGCCGCCATCGCCCGCCTCGACAAGTACCATCTTCTCATCCTCGACGACCTCGCCTACGTCACCAAGGATCAAGCCGAGACCAGCGTCCTCTTCGAACTCATCAGCGCGCGCTACGAACGCCGCTCGTTGCTGATCACAGCCAACCAGCCCTTCGGAGAATGGGGCAAGGTCTTTACAGACCAGGCTATGACGCTCGCCGCCGTCGACCGCCTCGTCCACCACGCAACCATCTTCGAGATGAATGTCGAGAGTTACCGCCGACGCGCTGCCCTCGAAAGAAAGCGAGGGCCAGGCCGCCCACCATCCCGCGCGACAATCAAAACATCATCCTGATTGCCGCTCCGCGACAATCAACAAAGCCCTTGCATCAACCTCCCGCCGCGGTGATCATCAATCCGTCGCGACTGCAAATCACCATCCTGATTGTCGCGCTCGTCCCATCCAGATTGTCGCGCGATACGTAGTGGTCGCCAAATTCCAGCGACAGCTTGTTGTTCATGATGTGATCCATCATCCACAACGCGACTTCCGCGATCCGCGCCGGAAACTCGCTTATTTCAATTCCGTAGAATTGATTCACGTCGATGCGGGAAAGCAAAGAAACATCCAGAAAGGTCGTCTGCCCGCGCGGATTCAGCTCCCGCAGAAGTTCAATTTCGAGATCGCGCAATTCGCGATACGCGATGATGAGAAAGTTTCCGCATCCGCACGCCGGATCGAAGAACTTCATCCTGCTGAGCTTTGTGTGGAATGCCTCCAAAGCGTTGCGCCGGCTAGAATCCTTCCGCGCGTTGAGTCTGGCGAACTCTGCCCGCAGGTCGTCGAGAAACAGCGGCTGTATCACTTT
>DASTLN010000037.1:0-9825 GCA_035714925.1 Dehalococcoidia bacterium
AACTCCATCGATTCCTCCTTTCTCCCAACAGGGCGTTGTAATTGACAGACAGCCATAGCCGTCCGAGACTCCTGGCCATCCGTAGTTCCATGGCACGCACTGCCTGGAACAGGACGAAAGAATCAGAAGTCCACAACCTAACTCGGTAGGAAATCGGAGACTTGTTAGGGCTTCAGGCTGGATCTTTGACATGGAGACGCGGCGCAGGCAGGCCGGCTACGCTAGCCTTGATCAAACGGAAGGTCGTGCAGACGCCAGGACCAGCACCGAACCACGCCAAGTCAGCCGGACATTGCGCAGTTCCTGGCTGATGACCACAAGTCAGCCTGATGTCGGCCTCGGAGGAGGCTCGCTAACTTCGGGTCTCCGTCGGGTGCGATTTCATCCGCCTCCCCTGTCAGCGAGGGAGACAGGAGGCCACGGCATCGCGGCCTCCGCAACTTCGTCAGGGGAAGCCACGCTGCCAATGCTCCCACTCGTAATCCATACATCCATCGAGATACGGCTGAGCACCCACTTCGCGCAGGGCCAACCCAAGCCTGCGGCCGAGAAGCAGGCGTCGCCAAGGCCTATCGGTGCTGTAGAAGACGCCACCGATGCAGTCGAAGGGAGAGTGGTACTTAACTTGAGCGCGCTTGGGGGAACTTCCTAGCCGAGTGGTGGCAATCCACTACTGCCCATCATCCCACTCGGATGGCCACAAGCAGGAGATCAACTGGGCGGGTGTGTTAACCCTCAGGCCGACAGCTTGGTATCAATGCAAAGCGGCCGCCTCTACCCACCACTGCAAAAACATCGGCATCAACGTTCAATCAAAGCCAAATCGTATCCGTGCCATTCGGCTTCGGGGTTGAGCTCACTAGATAAGCACGCTAGCCAGGGCCGTCGAAGTTACTAACGAATCCAGGACTCTGACGCCTGGATAGCCTTTCGAAGCGCCGCCATGTCTGTGCCGAGCGAGGCAGCCTTCTCGACGTCCGCTTCAGACTCCTGCTCATGATCGAGCAACGAGTGTGCGACCGCACGAATCGCGAAGGCAGATGCAAAAGTAGGATTCCTCTCGGTCGCACGGGTCAGGTCCGCGATGGCCTCACCTAGCTCTTCGGAGGCGCGCCTGAAGCTCCTGGAACCACGTTCACAGCGGGCTGTGAAGAGATGCGCCTCGCCGCGCCGGTAGTACGCCATCGACCAGCCAGGATCCAGGCGAATCGCTTCGCTGTAATCGGCCACGGCCTTGCGAGTCATCTCGATGGCGATCTGATGGTCACTGACGGACTTCACGGTCTCGGTCGGCGAGCCAAACGAGCTCAGCGCCTGCGTGAAGTGCGCCAGTCCACGTTTGAAGAAGAGGCGGCCGACCTCAATCGCCTCGGCGCCTTCCTCTGTCTGCCTACCGGCCAGCGCCTCAACCGCAGCGTCATAGTGCGTCAGAGCCTTGGACCACGCCTTTGCTTCGACCGCCGTCTCCGCGAGGGCAGCGTGTCGCCGGGCCTCCGTCGGCAATCCTCCCTCGGCCACCGCCGCGTCACGCTTGCGCCTCCCAAAGCCAAACCGCGGCAGGCGAAATCCACCCCGCTTTGTGGAGGCGGGTTTGTCGGCTGGCTCCTTCTTGCTCGCCTGTTCCTGACCTCTCGTTGGTTCTCCAGCGACCTTCGCGGACTGTGGTTCAGAAGTCGCCGGAACCGCAACCGCCTCCGGCTGGACGGTAGCTTCTTCGAGATTAACGTCAGCGTTCAACGGGTCTGATGCTACGCCCGTTATGTCACTTACTGTGGCGGCCTCGAGCGTTTCCGGCTGTCCCGGCTCAGACTCCGCTGCTTGCCTCGATAACTCCTCTCCCCGGAACACACTTTGTGTTGCTCCGTGCTCAGCATGGCCGTTGCTGCTCGGCAGGTTGGCCGCCGTCACCTCAAGCGCTCCCAGGTCGATGTCTTCGTCCGGAAGGTCGGAGGGCAAGACCTGCCCCTGGAGATGTTCGAACCACTCATCAAACTGCCTGCGATAGCGCCCTGCAACGAGTCCACTCAGGCTCGGCAGGAAGAATGAGTCATCCAGAGAAGCCTGAACTTGCACCCGCCCGCCTTCCTCGATGACATCGATGCGGACACGCTTGGGGAGCAGTTGCGTCGGAGCGAACACCAGCAGGCAGAGGCAGGTCGCAAGTGACGACCCCTGCTTGCCAATAACCGTACCCCCATTGCGGACCTGAACCGTGATCCCACTGCGCGCCATGAAGACTTCGGCCGTAAGACGCAACGCGCCGAAGTCTCCGCTTGGCACCGTCCAGGACGCGGTTCGAGAGACTCGTGACATCTATGCCCCACCAGGCGGCATACAGCCGCCTCACTGAGGACATGATACCGCCTCGCTTCCACCTCACGAGCTCTATACACGACGTCGGGGGCGTACTTTCAAGGTAACAAGGAGGTCGCCAACGGCC
The DNA here is from genome assembly GCA_035714925.1 of Dehalococcoidia bacterium. Taxonomy (GTDB): domain Bacteria; phylum Chloroflexota; class Dehalococcoidia; order DSTF01; family WHTK01; genus WHTK01. Next base: position 2,441 of record DASTLN010000037.1, read on the forward strand.
TTTGTGTATCAGGTGAACAGTTCGATTCCAGGGTCCATCTCCCTACTATCAAGCCTGGCGCGCCGAGTGGCCCTATTTGCACTCTTCGCGCTGACCTCGCTCGTTGCCGTCGCGCACGCTCAGGAACCCGCGTCCGGTCGTATCGAGAGCATTGACGATAGCGACTTCCCAGAAGTGCGTGCGATCGTGACCCTGGTGGATGACACTGGCCGACCCATCGTGGGGTTGAAAGCCGCTGACTTCACCGTCGAGGAAACGGGGGCGGCCGCCGATACATCGAGCGTCGAGACAGTTCTCGATCAGCAACTCGGTGTCGCCGTCATTCTCGTGGTTGACACCAGCGGAAGTATGGATGGCCCCCCAATCGCCCAGGCGAGGAACGCCGCCCAGGCCTTTGTCGAGAACCTGGCGGAACCCGACCAGGCTGCCGTGATCAGCTTTGCCGATAGCGTCGTCGTAGACAGTGCGCTCACTTCGGAGCGTTCCGAGTCGCTGGCGGCCATCAATGACCTCGCCGCGCTGGGTAATACTGCCCTCTATAGCGGCGTGGTCGTGGCCGTGGAGCAAGCGCGCGATGCTTCGCTCCCCCGCAAGGCGATCCTTCTGCTGTCAGATGGCCAGGACTTTGGAGGCGCTTCCCAGGACTCACGACAGCAGTCATTGGACCTCGTAGCGGAAGCTCGGGTCCCGATTTACGCCATCGGCCTTGGCCAAGACATCGACCGGCCATTCCTGGAAGAGTTGGCCGAAGCGAGCGGCGGCAGTTTCATCGAGGCGCCGGCGCCCGAGAGCATCCCCGAGATATACGACCAACTCTCTCAGCTTCTTCGTAGCCAGTACGTCGTCACGCTTCAGTCGACCGCCCCTCCAGAGGCGTCAGCGCGAAGCCTGCGGATCGTCGTCGAGACGCCAGAAGGCGAGGTCGAGGTTTCCTCCGACTACACGACGAGTCGCGCAATCGTCGTCCTCACCACAGCGCCGCAGGCCACGCCAACCGCCGCTGCAATCCCCGCCGCTGTTGGTTCACAGCAGCCTGTTGAGGAAGACTCCGGCGGCGGCCTACTGGTCCCGTTATTCCTGATTTTCTTGGCGCTAGCCGCAGTTTCCGGAAGCTACCTCTACTACAAACGACTAAAGAAGCAGCGCGCGCTGGAGCAACAGATCGAGGTGATGGGTCGCCGCGCCGCCTCCGAGATGGACGACCAGGGCGCCACGCCCATTCGTCCTATTGATTCTGAGACGACCCACCGCATTCACCTCACCGGGCCGGGTCTTGACGAACCGTTCGAGATAGGGGCCGAGCCTATGGTTATCGGCAGTCAAACCGAATCCCAAATTCACCTCCCTGCTTCTGAAGGCGTGGCCTCAGTCCATGCGCGCTTTTGGGTCAGGGAGGGCAAGCTTGTCCTACACCACCTTGCGCCCGGCTATGAATCGACGGTCGGGGGACGCAGCGTGACCTGGGTGACGCTCGATCCCGGTGATGAGGTACAGATAGGTCCGTACCTGGCCCGGATCGAGGGATAGAAGCTAGTCTGCTGCCACTTCCTCGATGAGGAGTCGGTCACCTTTTAGAAGATCGGCGTTCGCTAATGCGCCAGCCGCCAGTTCCAGCACGACGCGAGACCCCCTAGCGCCGGAGAAGCGAAACGGCTGCAAGTCCCGGACTACCTTAAGAACACGCCACTCCCGATCGATGAAGACGACATCAAGGCTGAACCGCATGAAGTAGGTGTGAACCGACGAGCAGGGCCGGATAATGAGGCCTTCGTCCGTGGCGAGCCCCCGCTTTCCGAGCAGTCCTTTCATTCGGGTCCACGGGTTATCTGCGATGGTAACACGTGTAGAGATCGGTTCTCCGGTGCGCAGGTTGCTAATCTTGAGTTGGGGCATGAGTTTCCCGACAGACGCGATTAGATGCTGCCGTCCAGGAGGAAGCCCCAAAGGTAGTAGGAGATGAACGCGCCGGCAACGAGGAACGGGGCCAGCGGCAGTCTGTCTTTTCGGCTCCTCAACCCCAATAGAATGATCGGCAAGGCAATGATGCCGGCAGCTACGAAGCCAAACAACAGCGAGAAGGCTCCACCCTTTATGCCAAGGACACAGCCACTGAAGCAGGCGGCTTTCACGTCGCCCATACCCATCGCACCGCGCTGGAGAACGGCCAGAACGACCATAATCGCCAGCGCCGTGGCTCCACCAGCCAGCGACGAGGGGAGCAACCCTGGATCGAGGATTGCTGTCACCGCCAGCGCAAACGCGATGGCGGGATAGACCAACGCATTCGGGACCTTGAAGGTCAGCAGGTCCATCGCGGCTATCATCATGAGTAGAAGCGCGAAGACCCGCGCAGCGGTATCAGCCGCGACCGCGTCGGGAAGGAATGGCACGAGCAGCAGGACTGCGAGCAACGAGCCCGTCAAGAGAAGCAGCAGCTTCTGGTCGCCGCGATCAGCCGTTTCCTCAAACAATTCGGAATCGAGAGTCGCTGTCATCCGCCGAGACCTTCCACGAAGTCAAGCAGGTGCAGGATCGAGGGCACCACGATGACCGCGAACATCGCAGGCAAGAAGCAAAAGACCAGCGGTATGACCATCCAGACCGGCGCCTTCTGGGCGGCTTCCTGAGCGCGAGCTTTGCGCAGAGCTCGGAGCTCCCTTGCCTGGATTCGGATAACGTCTCCCATGCTGGTTCCTACTTCGCTGGCCTGAGCCACGGTGCCTGCCAGCTGGATGAAGTCCTCGGCTCCCGTTCGCGCGGCCACCTCTTCCAGTGCGTCGCGCCTGGGACGGCCGAGTCCCACCTGCCGAAGGTACTCATTGAACGGCGCCGCGATAGCCGGGCTGGCACGCTCGCTTACCAGCGCAAATGCCGAATCGATTCCAAGCCCCGCCTCGATGCTTGTGACGAGCAGGTCGAGCGCGTCCGGAAGTGCGCGCTGGATCGCCCGGCTACGCCGTCTCGCACGCCGGCGCAGGATGCCGTAAGGCACAAGGACGGCAAGCGTCATAATCATTACCGCTAACACAATGAATCTTGTGGCTGCGATGTCCGGATTCACGCGAATGACCGCCACGACGATGACGGCGCCCATTCCTATGATGCAGAACCACAGGGAAAGGAATCCGGCCACGGACATCGGCTGTCCTGCCACCAGCAGGAGGTGATCAATGCCCTTCACAAGGTTCTGTGGCAGCGCTTTCGCCAGGAAACCGCTAAAGCGCATGGCGCCCGGCAAGACCAACCGCCGAATTGGTCCGTCCTGCAGGCCTCGCTCCTGAGCTATCTGGTTCGGCGTTGCGCCCTCTAGGATCCGCTGGCGCACGTAGTCGCCTTTGGGCCGCATGACGTAGAGTGCCAGAACGGTGGTGCTTGCAAACGTCAGTAGCGCGATTAGAGGGATCACTTCGCTAAACCTCGATGACCGAAAGACGGCCGATCGCCCAAATGCCGATCAACTCCATCACGATGGCGAACGCGAGCGCTATCTGTCCAGTCGTCTCCGTAAAGAGCAGCTTGCCGATGTCGGGGTTAATCAAATAGAAGAGGATGGCGACGGCGACCGGGATCAACGCCACGATGTTCCCCATGACGCGCTGCCGTGCTGTGAGAATACGGACCTCACGATGGATCTCGTGGCGTTCCCGAATCGTGTTAGCGGCGCCCGTCAGGATCTCAGAGAGATTTCCGCCGACGCGCCGCTGGATCACGATCGCCGTCGTCACGATGGCAAGATCGGGACTCCCGATGCGCCGGTTCAGCTCCTCAAAAACGATTTCCGCGTCGCCACCCATGCGGAGGTCAGAGATCGCACGCGCAAGCTCGGGGCCCAAGGGTTTAGGTGTCTGCTCCGCCGCGTAGTCCATCGCCTGCAGCAACCCGGTTCCTGCCCCCAACGCTTTCGACATCGAAGTCAGGGCAATTGGCAACTGGTCCTCTATTTGCCGGAGTCGGCTTCCGCGGCGCATGCCAAGGTAGAGCACCGGCAGAAACGAACCCGCCAGAGCCACAACCAGTACGAGCAGGAACCGGATGACTCCTGACTCAACCTCAAGCAGTCCGGTGACAACCACCATCACCAGCGCGACGAGAACCGCGCTCACCAGCCGGAAGAATCGGTACTCCACAACCGTAACGTTCCAACCGGCGCGAATCAGTTTGAGTTCTGTCCCCTCACCTGAGAACAGCAGCCTCGCATTCAGCCGACGCGTTTGTAGCGGCAGGACGGCGTCGTCCGGCCGCGAGTCGTCCAGCGTCCGGGCACGAATAGCTGACCTCTGGCCGAGGATCGAGTTCTGCAGGCCAAGCATCACGTAAAACACCGACATTCCGGCAGCAGCCGCAGTGACGATGAGCAGGACGTCCATCAGGCCCAGCGACTCACGCCAAAGATGTCTTCGTCCAGCTCGATACCGAACGACTTTAAGCGGTCTGTGAAAGCCGGGCGAATGCCGGTGGGGCGGAAGCTGCCCAGGACTCTGCCCTCGGCGTCAATTCCCCCCTGATGATACACGAAGATGTCCTGCAGGGTTACCGTGCTGCCTTCCAAGCCGGCCACTTCGCTGACTTGGACGACCTTCCGCGAACCATCGAGTAAGCGATTGAGGTGGATGATCACGTCCAACGCCGACGCCATCTGCTCGCGAATCACGGGTACGGGCATGTCGAAGCCCGACATCATGATCATGTTCTCGATGCGGGCAAGCGCGTCGCGTGGCGAGTTGGCGTGAACCGTGGTCATCGAGCCTTCGTGACCGGTGTTCATCGCCTGCATCATGTCGAAGGCCTCTGAACCGCGAACTTCACCGACGAGGATCCTGTCGGGGCGCATACGCAGCGCGTTGCGGAAGAGCGTTCTCTGAGTCACTTCGCCGCGACCTTCCGTGGACGGCGGGCGCGCCTCCATCCGGATGACATGCTTCTGCTGCAGGCGTAGCTCCAGCGGATCCTCGATCGTCACGATGCGCTCGCGCGACCCGAGGAAGCCAGAGAGGGCGTTAAGGAAGGTCGTCTTACCGGTACCAGTACCGCCCGATACGACAATGTTCAGCCGTGACTTCACGCACCCTTCGAGGAAGTTCGCCAGACCTTGCGTGACGGTTTCCCCCTCGATCATCTCGGGCATCGTGTAACGGTCCGAGCGGAACTTTCGGATCGTCAACACCGGACTGACCGGCACCAGAGGCGGGATGATCACGTTGACACGAGAACCATCCGCCAGACGAGCGTCCACCATCGGCGAGGCCTCATCGACGTGGCGACCCAGCACCGCGACGATGCGGTCGATGACGGCCATGATGTGCGGCGTGTCGCGGAACTTGATGTCCGATTCGTAGATGATGCCGTCGCGCTCGAAGTAGACCTCGTCGGGACTGTTGACCATGACTTCGGACACTCGCGGGTCGCGAACCAGCGGTTCGATCGGCCCCAGGCCGGTTACCTCATCGACGACCCGTGCGATGACCTCCTCCTTGTCATCGCCAAGGAGGCGCGGGTATTCGTCTGAGAGGATCACTCGCGCCGTCTTATCAACGATCTCGCGGAGCCGCTCGTTGTCAACCTCGCCGACCTCGGCGTCAGCAATGGTGCCGATCAGTCGCTGATGCAGCATTTGCTCGACAGCGTCGAGGTCGTCTCCGCTTCTCGGGAACTGGCTAGTCAATGGACGCTCCGCCATACCTGTCTCCTTACCGTCTCTTCAGTGCGGCCGTCAGGAAGCCGAGCCCAAAACCCGATGGCTTCGATGCCGGAGTCTCATACTCGCTGAGAGTCCCGCCGATGGCCCGCGCGAGCGTATAGATGCTGCGCGCCACCGGTGACTTCGCCCCGTCGAGGACGACGGGACGGCCGAGCTGCACCGATCGCGGCACAGCGCTGTCGCGCGGCAAATCCCAGAAGACCGGACGCGCGACGGACTCCTCGATGTCGGACGTCCCGATGCCTTCAGCCCTCACCCCCCGGTTCAGCACCAGCTTCACTTTCTCGCGCGGGACGCCCCATTTCTCCAGGCGCAGCATGGCGCTCTTGGTGTCCCGTACGCTCGATACTTCGCCCGTGGTCACCACCAGCACCAGCGTGGAGCTCTCAACCGCCGCCTTGACGAAGCGGTCGAAGGATCCCGATGTGTCGACGATGACGAAGTCGTAGTTCTGGGAGAGGACGTCGAGGATTGGCTTGATGCTCTCGGGCTCGTGCTCGTACCAGGCATCACCGTCGTCGGACGGCGTCGCCAGCACTTCAAGACCCTGTGGTGTGTGTGTCAGGTAGTCCGTTATCTTCCATCGATCGACTTCGCTGAGGTTTGACAGCAAATTTGAGATCGTCACGTCCGGCTTTACGTCGAGCATCGTCGCGACGTCCCCGAAGTGGACATCCGCGTCGACGATTACGACTTTCCCGTTCAGGGCCTGCTGCAACGCCAGCGCCAGGTTGACCGCAAGGATGCTTTTGCCGATACCGCCTTTGGCGCCCGTGACTGTCACGACGGTCCCACGCACCGGCGAGGCGGCTAGCTGTCCCGCCTCGCGCATCTGGCGCTTCTCCTCAAACTCCAAAGCCCGCTCGATGGCTTGCTGGAACCGCGCCGCCTGCACGGGCTTCGTCAGGAAGTCGCGCGCGCCGGTTGCCATCGCCAGGCGCACCGTCTCGAGGTCCGACATCGTCGAGTAGAAGACGAGAGGCGTCTGCGGCAGGACGTTGCCTAGCGCCTCGGCCGTATCCAGCGCGCGTGTGACAGGCTCCTCCAGCGAGATGAGGATGACGTCCGGCTTGGCCTCGGACGCGAACGCGACCGCCTGCGCACCGAGACCTACCTCCCCTGCGATGTCCAACCGCGCGCGCTGAAGCGCCTTGCGCGTTTCGACACGACTGTCCAGGTCTTCGTTGACTACCAGTACCTGCGGGGTCTTCGCCACCGGGTCCTCCTGACCTCTACTCGGTTGCCGGCTCTGATTCCGGCGCCGTCAAGGGGATCAGGAACGGCTCCAGGAAAGGCGCGATTGGTACGAATTCTTCGTCGCCGAACGGCCGAAGCGTGAACGAAAGCGTCCCCAACTCCTGCGCCAGCGTCAGCACCTGCGCCTCCTCTGGGGAGACAGCAACGACCACGAAGCTGGTGCCGCCATCTTCAGGCGCGGCGCCGCGCGTGTCCGGCTTGTACTCGTCGCCGGTATCGACAAACGTCTCACCAACAGACACGACCTGGATATTCTGGAACAGCGTCCCAACCACCTTGTCGCCTTCGGCCACCGCCTGCAGCGCCGACTGCCCCGTCGGAGTCAAAGTCGAAGGGTCGAGCACCGGCACCACGACCGGGACCAGTTCCGAGTCAACCGTCAGCAGCACGTCAACGAAATCGCCCGGGACTAATACCGCGGAGGGGGACG
>DASTLN010000038.1:0-18294 GCA_035714925.1 Dehalococcoidia bacterium
CGGGGGGTCTGGGGGGTGTCCCCCCAGGTTTCTCAATTAGAGCGGCGGAGCAGACAAGGCCTCCGGCCGCAGGATGCGCAGCCCCGAACCACGGTGCGTCTTGGTCGCTAACCCCCCAAGCCCTCGGCAACCCAAGCCCGACTGGCTAAAGGTCCGCTTCCCCGCCGGTGACCGCTACAACGAAATCAAATCTCTCCTCCGCACCCACAACCTCCACTCCGTCTGCGAAGAGGCCGACTGCCCTAACATCGGCGAGTGCTTCAACGCCGGCGAAGCCACCTTCATCATCCTCGGCGACGTCTGCACCCGTAGCTGCGGCTTCTGCTCCGTCACCTCTGGCAAGCCCGGCGACGTCGACCTCATGGAGCCCCTGCGCCTCGCCCGGACCGTCGACATCCTCGGCCTCGATTACGCCGTCATCACCTCCGTCAACCGTGACGACCTCCCGGACGGCGGCGCCGCTGTATGGGCAGCCTGCATCCGCGCCATCCGTCACCGCCGCCCCAACTGCCAGGTCGAAATCCTCACCCCGGACTTCGAGGGCAACTGGGACGCCCTGCGCACCGTCGTAGAGGCGAAGCCCGTCGTCTACAACCACAACATCGAGACCGTCCCACGCCTCTATCGCCACGTCCGCCCCAAAGCGCGCTACGGACGCTCACTCGATCTCCTCAGCAAGATCAAGGAGTTCGACCCCGCCATGACCACCAAGTCCGGCATCATGGTCGGCCTCGGCGAAACCCTCGACGAAGTCGCCCAGACCATGGCCGACCTCCGAGACCACGAAGTCGACCTCCTGACCGTCGGCCAGTACCTCCAGCCTGACTCCCGCCACCTCCCCGTCGAACGCTTCTGGCACCCCGGCGAGTACGCCGAAATCAAGACGATCGGCCAACGCCTCGGCTTCAGCCACGTCGAAGCCGGCCCCTTCGTCCGCAGCTCCTACCACGCCGGCGAACAAGCCCGCGCCGCCGGCAACGTCGCGCCACGCGCCGTAGGGGCGCGATTCATCGCGCCCGAGGACGCCCCATCGCCTTCCCCCGTAACCTTCTTCGAAACGAGCCCTGATGCCAGAATATTGCAGGGTTCGTAGGGGCGCAGCCCATGCGCGGGGAGCCCGAGGGGTGTCCCCTCGGATTACCACTCTCTTTGCAAGGCGTGGTGGCGGAGCGGCGCGACAGCGATGCGCAGCAAGCGTGGCAAGCTTCGAAGCGGACTCAATGACTACTCCGAGCTTCAGCTTCCACGCACCGTCCACCAAGCTGGTGGGTTCATCCTGCAGAACTCGTCATCTTAAAGACGCCTCGCGAGAGGTGCCCCATGCCTGACCCCTACGATGTCGCCGTCATCGGCGCCGGCCCCGGTGGCTACGTCGCCGCCATCCGCGCCGCCCAGCTCGGCCTCAAAGCCGCCATCATCGAGAAGGACGCCGTCGGCGGCACCTGCCTCAACTGGGGCTGCATCCCCAGCAAGGCCCTCCTCTACAGCGCCGAGCTACTCAACCTCTACAAGCGCGGCCCCGAGTTCGGCATCACCACCGGCGAGGTCACCGCCAACCTCGGCGTCTCCGTCGACCGTTCCCGCGATATCGTCGCGAAGTTCGTCTCCGGCGTCGAAGGCCTCCTGCAGCAGAACAAGGTCGACCTCATACGCGGCGCGGCCCGCCTCGAAGCCCCCGGCCGCGTCCGTATCGACCCCTCAGGCGACGTGGTCCGAGCCAGGAACGTCATCATTGCCACCGGCGGCGTCCCGCGCGCGCTGCCCAACGTCACCATCGACGGCGACCGCGTCATCACCAGCCGCGGGGCCCTCGAGCTGCGCGACATCCCGTCCTCGATCGTCATCGTCGGCGGCGGCCCCATCGGCGTCGAGTTCGGCTACCTCTACCGCTCCTACGGCGCCGAGGTCACCATCGTCGAGCTGCTCCCCCACCTTCTGCCCAACGAGGACGAGGACGTCTCCCGCCAGCTCGAACGCTCTTTCACCGCCATGGGCATCACCGTCCTCACCGGCGCGGCCGTCGAGTCCGTCAGGACCGCCTCAGACTCCGTCACGGTCACCGTCACGAAAGACGGCGCCTCTCAAGACCTGCGCGCCGAAAAGGTTCTCATCGGCGTAGGCTTCGGCGCCAATACCGAAGCCCTCGGCCTCGCCGAAGCCGGTGTCGAGCTCAACCGCGGTTGGATCAAAATCGACGACTACTGCGCCACCAGCGTCCCCGGTGTCTGGGCCATCGGCGACGTCACCGGCAAGCTCCTGCTCGCCCACGTCGCCTCTCACCAGGGCGTCACCGCCGTCGAAAAGATCGCCGGCCTCGACCCCCAGCCGCTGGACTACGAGAGCATCCCGCGCGCTGTCTACTGCCAACCCCAGGTCGCCGGTCTCGGCCTCACGGAAGCCCAGGCCAAAGAACGCGGCCACGATGTCGTCATCGGGCGATTCCCCTTCCGCGCGTCTGGCAAAGCGATGGCCATGGGCGACACCGAAGGCTTCATCAAACTCGTGGTCGACCGCGAAAGCCGAGCCGTCCTCGGCTACAACATGATTGGCCACGGCGTCACGGAACTACTCGGCGAAGCCACCCTCGGCGCCGTCCTCGAAACCACGCCAACAGAGCTCGGCTACGCCGTCCACGCGCACCCCACCCTCTCGGAGGCCCTCAAAGAAGCCGCCCTCGCCACCACCGGCGAGGCCATCCACTTCTTCTCCCCCAAGCGCGCCTGACGCTGCCCACAGCCGCAGGCCTGCGCTCACCTCCCTCGCTCACCTACAACCCATTGCGAGCCATCGACCGCCAGGGAGAGGTGAAGCAATCTCGTCGCCCCGTCTTCGCCGAAACATAGCCTCGACATCAGCCGCTACAAGTGCCGTCCAACCCGCAAGTAGGCGTAGCGGGGGCGCAGTACATCCTGAGCCGCGTCGAAGGGCCCATGCGCGGGGAGCTCGAGGGTCGCAGAGTCGCCTTGAGACGTGTCCCCTCGGAATGAATATTTTATAGAAGGCGAAGCGCGCTAGCCCGACCGACAGGAAGGGCGCAGACCTGCCCTTCGCGGAGCGGAGGGTCGCGTAGCCTTCGACGCCCTTACGTGAGTCCACCACTCGCACGCCCAGGCGGCAGCCCCACGCCACCATGCAATGGCCTAGTGCGTAACCGCGGCCTCGTTCAGGCTACGAATCCTCCGCGCCAGCACCGCCAGCATCGCGATCGCGATGTGGCTGTTCTGCGACATCTCAGCGTTGAAGTCCCACTTCGTAATCACGAGGCACTGGCAATCGGTCGCCGCCCGCACGCTCGCCGACCGCACGTGGTTGTCGAACAAGGCCATCTCGCCGAAGAACGACCCCGCCGTCACCGTCCCGATCACCTGCTCGCTCGGCGTCCCCAACCCCTTCACGACCTCAACGCTGCCCTCGGCGACGATGTAAAACGCAACACCAGCTTCGTTCTCCCTGACGATGACGTCGCCCTTCTTGAAGTCCCGCGTCAAGGTCGACTTGGCCAGGCGGGCGATGTCGTCCTTCCCAAGGTCAGCAAACAGCTCGACTCTCGCCAGCGTGTCTTCCATCGCCATGCTCGGCAGCTCCTGTTTAGCACTCATACTGCCCCCTGCCTTCGCCGGCAGGCGCAGACGGGTCGCGGGATGCCTGCATTCTAGGCACGCGGCATCATCGCTACAAGACATCTCGTCGCTCTGCAGACCTGAGCAGGGTCAGTAGGGGCGCAGCCCCTGCGGGGGGAGTCTGAGGGGTCTCCCCTCAGAGATAGGTTGAAAAGAAGGCGAAGCGCACAAGCCCAAGCGATAGCGGGCGTAGGACGCGAAGCCTTCGTCGCACCGAGTGCACTCAACGCACTCTGGTGTTATCTGCCTGCCATGCTCACCTACGCACCACACATTGCTAGACTTCCCCCATGCCACTAGCTCCCATCAACGGCATCGACCTCTACTACGAGGTCCACGGCTCCGGCCCCCACCTCCTCTTCGCTCACGGACAGGGCGGCAATCACCTCTCCTGGTGGCGACAAGTCCCCTACTTCGCCGAGCACTACACCTGCATCACCTACGACGCCCGCGCCTTCGGCTTCAGCCACGACACCGATAGCCGCGGCCGCCGCGCCTTCGGCGAAGACGCGATCGCCTTGCTCGACTACCTTGGCGTCGAGGACGTCCGCGTCGTCGCCCACTCGATGGGTGGCCGCCCCGCCACCGCGCTCGCCACCCGCGACCCAAAGAACCGCGTCCGCGCCCTCGTCCTCTCTGGCACCACCGGCGCCGTCGCCGACGCCGCCGTTCGCCGTCGCCGCGACGAAGCCGAAGCCGCCCGCGATGGCCGGGGCCTCGGCGCCTTCTCCGTCCACCCGCCCTACAAGGAACAGGACCCCGAAGGCTACTTCCTCCTGCGACAAATCTCCCGCATGAACCCGCCTCGCCCTCGCGACTTCCTCGGCGCCCCGAACCCGCAACCACCCCAGCCCGGCGACCCGCCCCGTATCCCCATGCACGAGCGTCTGCAGGCCATCGGCGTCCCCGTCCTCTACCTCGTCGGCGAGCACGACATGATCACACCCGCCGACCTCATCGCCATGTGCCACAAGCTCCTGCCCGGGCAAGCCCTCTACCACGTCGCCCGCAACAGCGGCCACTCCGTCTACTGGGAAAAACCGGACGAATTCAACCGCGTCATCCTCAACTTCCTCCGCGAAGTCGACGACGCCAACGCCGCCTCGAAGTGAAGACGAGCCCCTCATCGAGGGCGACGATCAGTCCGTCGTCGACAGCCCCTCTCCGTCGACGGAGAGGGGCCCGCGGTAGCGGGGGTGAGGTTGGACGCCATCGTCACCCCGCCCTTCATCCGCACAAAATCCAAGCTCGTATGCCCGTATGCCCGTATGCCCCTATGCTCCCAACATGAAACGTGACCCCGCACTCGTCCGCCTCTCCCGCGACCACAACCGCGGCCTCGTCCTCGCCCTGTACGTCGAGCGCGTCCTACCCGGCGCCGATGACGCCCAGCTCGACCGCATGCAACACGAGATCGTGGACTACTGGCAAAACGCCCTGCTGCCGCACTTCCGCGCCGAGTGCGAATGCATCCTCGCGCGCCTTGTCCGTCACGTCGGCTTCGACGACGAAATCATCCGCCGCACCGAGGACGACCACCTCCGCATCAACTCCATCCTCGCCCTCCTGCGCGATGCCGGCGACGTGGCCGCCCGCCGAGCCCTCATCGCGGAGCTCGGCACCCTCCTGCGTGATCACATCAAATGGGAAGAGAGCGTCCTCTTCGAAGCCACCCAGCGCCTGCTCGCCCCCGGCGAGCTAGAGCTCACCGGCGCCGACATCGCCACCCGCCTCCCCGAAATCCCGCCACCAGCCCCCGCCCCCTGGTCCACCACCTTTCCCGGCTAACCCACCTCATGTTCACGTCGCCAGCTCAGACCCAGAGCTTCTTTACAGATTCTCCGACTCGTGATGGATATGAGATCGAAGCACGTCTTTCCGCAAGGCAAGCAGGGTTAGTGGGGCGCAGTGCATCCTGAGCAGGGTCAGTAGGGGCGCAGCCCCTGCGGGGGGAGTCTGAGGGGTCTCCCCTCAGAGAAAGGTTTGTATAGAAGGCGAAGCGAACAAGGGCGACCGATAGAGAGCCCGCAGGACGCGAAGCCTTCGCCGCTCCTCGTCGAAATCTCGAAGCGGTAAATGGTAGGCACTCGATTGCGTCGCTTGCTCCGGCGTGGTCTCGGTGCCAGGCCCTACACCCGCCGCACCATCCGCACCGACTCCTCCTGCACCCGCACCTGCGACCCGTCATCCTCGAACCGCCACCACGCGTTGGTGAACGACTCCCCCACCCGCCTGTACCCCAGACGGTGATACAACCGCCGCGCCGGGTTATCGATGCGCACCTCTAGATACACGCGTCGCTGCCCCCGACGCCGCGCCTCGTCCTCCACCCACCTCACAATTTCGGCCCCGATGCCCTGATTTCGAGCCGCCTCAGCAACCTCAAGCGCAAACAGGTGCACACCCCGCATCGGCCGCATCGATACCGCGATGCTCACCGTCCCCACGACCTCCCCGTCCCGCTCCGCCGCCAGCAGCTCGCGGTACCCCAGACCCTGCTCCCGCCAACGATTCGCCAGCTGAGCCGAGCTCGTCTCCGGTATCACCGCCGAAAGCGCCTCGATCTCATGCAACCGCATCGGCCGCACCCGCGTCGCTCGCTCCGTCTCAATCGCCACGGCCGCATGATACCCCGCCGTTGAGATACGAAGTCTCTGCCGCAAGGCGTACCCAAGCCCGAGGCCTCTCCCTCTTCCCCAACGTAGCCGAGGCTTTCCAGCCTCGGCGTCATCCGTCACCACCGCTTTGCATCCACAAGCCACACGGCCACGTGAGCCGCAGGGCATCCTGAGTCGTGTCGAAGGGGCCCATGCACGGGAGCTCGAGGGTCGCAGAGTCGCCTGGAGACGTGTCCCCTCGAAATGAGGTTTCATAGAAGGCGAAGCGCATAAGCCCAAGCGACAGCGGGGCAGGCCGGCCTTCGCGAAAAGGAAGGGACGCGAAGCCTTCGACGCCCGCACCGAAGTCCACCAACCAACCCGTGGCCCCGCCACGCCCGCCAACGCCTCTCCCTCAAAGCTGCAGGTTTCAACCTGCAGAGTCCGTCTTCACCAAGACACGTCTCGGTCCACCAAGCGCCCGCAGGGGTGGCAAGGGCGCAGTGCATCCTGAGCCCCGTCGAAGGGCCCATGCGCGGGGAGCTCGAGGGTCGCAGAGTCGCCTGGAGACGTGCCCCCTCGAAATGAGTCTTTCATAGAAGGCGGAGCGCGCTAGCCCGCCCGACAGGAAGGGCGTAGCTCGCGCAGCCTTCGACGCTCCGGACCTCGAGACCACCCCAAAGCGCCAACGCGGCAGCCTCACGCCGTCACGAAGTGACCCAATATCCCATCTCTTTCGGAAACACCGTCTCGCACCGCGTCGCCTCCGTCGGCCCGTCCAGCGCCACCTCAGCCGCCGCCCGCCACACCGCGTAATGCGGCGCCTTGCGATGCTCCTCCAGCGCCGCCTCGTCCTTGTACACCTCGTAGAAGTAGTACGTATTCTCCTCCGAAGCGTCCCGCAGCACGTTGAACCGCAGGCACCCCGGCTCGTCCCCCTCAGACCCCAGCGCGTCCACCTCAATCGCCTTCAAGAACGTCTCCCGCTGCTCCGGCTTGATCCGCACCTTCACCCACATCGCGATCATCGTCGTCTCCTCGCTCGCTACCTGCGCCGCCCATCGGCGCTCTGTAGGATACTCACACGCAACGCTCCGTGCCCGACACGTTCCCAGGAGGTCCCGACATGGCCAGCAAGCAGCTCACCGGCAAGATCGCCCCGGAGCGCATCCGCGCCTACGAAGCGCCCCGCCCTCCCGAGGGCCTCATCGATGGCTTCCTCGCGCTCGGCGACTGCTCCGGCATCGTCTCCGACGTCATGGACGAGCTCGGCATCACCGGCGTCATCGGTGCCTCCACCCTCCGCCCCACCATCCCCGGCGCCGTCATGGTCGGCCCCGCCTTCACCGTCCGCAACGTCATCCAGCGCGGTCACCCGTACGAAGCCGCCCGCGACAAGCTCAACGGCATGGCCGAATTCGAAGCCCACAACCTCGCGACCCCCGGCGACGTCATCGTCATCGAGGGTGTCGCCGGCGTCTCGAACATGGGCGGCATCTCGTCTCAGACCGGCAAGCGCCAGGGCGAAGCCGGCGCCATCGTCTCAGGCGGCGTCCGCGACGTCCCCCACTCCCGCGCCGTCGACTACCCGATCTGGTCCACCGAGGTCACGCCCGTCACCGGCAAATGGCGCCTCCAGACCGTCGAGCTCAACGGCGACGTCGAGATCGAGTCCGTCCGCGTCTCCCCCGGCGACATCGTCATCGCCGACGACACCGGCGTCTGCTTCGTCCCCCGCGACCGCGCCCTCGAGGTCCTCGAACGCGCCCGCCTCAAGTCCGCCGCCGAAGCCGCCAAATGCGCCGCCATAGACGCCGGCGTCCCCGTCCCCGAACTCCCACCCAGCTAGAACTCAGACCGCACCTCCCTCAACCCATTGCGAGAAGCGCCCAGCGACGAAGCAATCTCGTCGCCCCGTCTTGTCTCACCGCGCTTGCTAAGATGGTTCCGATCCGAAATGGCAAAGCGCAAGCCCATCGTCCACTGCGACCCTGGAATCCTCGGCGGCACTCCCGTATTCGTCGGCACGCGCGTCCCGGTAACCATCCTTTTCGAATGGCTGGAAGCCGGCCATAGCCTCGACTACTGGCTGGACAACTTCCCCTCGGTGAAGCGCTCTCAAGCCGTCGCGGCCTTGGAATTTGGTAGAGACGCCCTGATCGCCAGTGCGCAGTCTTATTTGAAAGATAGGGTCACATCGTTGTGACCCAGCGCGCCCACCTCAAATCCGCCGCCGAAGCCGCCATAGACGCCGGCGTGCCCGTCGCAGAGCTACCTCCGGCTAAAACTCGGACCGCACCTCCCTCAACCCATTGCGAGGAGCGCCCAGCGACGAAGCAATCTCGTCGCCCCGTGACTCCACGACACCCGGGCGAGTCTTAGAGATTTGTTATACTCGTTGACGAAGTGCAGGAAGAAGAAGGCCTTAACCAAATGGAGGCTCACGTTCGCAGGGGGCCTATGAAGCGATGGGCAAGGAGATCGAACTTTTCGATAGCCTTCTGCTGCATATCAACCATGGGAAGGCTTCGCTAACCGGTCAGCAGCACGACCGTGGACTCAATTTCCTGATCGGAGTGCTCCTAAGCCGCGCGTTCAACTCCCTTTGGCGCGCCCGCGAAGACGCAGTCGTGGGATATGCACCAGAGTCGCTGACAGTTTGCAGATCTGCCATGGAACATTGGATTGCTTCCCGCTGGGTGGAACTCAATCCGGAAGCCCGCGACCACTGGTTGTGGGAGATTTTCGAGGAGGTTTCCCGGCCTATCGGCGGAATTCCAGGTCCCACAGTCATGGTCAAAGAGCTGGGCAGTCTCGCGGAATCGGTGACAGATATCTACGGCGCACTGAGCAAATTCGCACATCCAAGGGGCACCGGCCTCCGCTGGGTCATTCACTTCGACGCCGAATCCACTTACTTTCATGTCGGCCTCCATTTCGATCATGGTGCGCTCAAGCTCTGCCTGTACTTCTTGATGGGAACTGCGCAAGCATGCCTTGAACCCGTTGCTAGGCTACAGAATCGAATGCTCGGACGGGTGGATGATGAATGGCTCACCGAGGGCAACCGCCTTTCTGAGGTTGCGGGTGCTTTCATGGAGTCAATCGAGGTTGAAGTCAAAGCAAGGGCCGCCAAGCTTCCGCCAGTGGAAGAGGACCAAACCGGCATCGACTAGTCAAACTCCCAATTGACCCTCCCCACCGCGCGGCCGATAATCCCCTGAACGCCTACTTAGTGTTACGATGACACTAAGTCGATACACTCACCCCGAACGACCGTTAATCAAAGTATGCGCATGAAGACCCTCAGACTCGCCCTCGCCCAGATCAACACCACCGTCGGTGACCTCAATGGCAACGCCCAGAAAGTCCTCGACTACGTCGCCCAGGCCCGCGACCAGGGCGCCGACGTCGTCGCCTTCCCCGAGCTCACCATCCCCGGCTACCCGCCCGAAGACCTCCTCATGCGCTCCCGTTTCGTCGACGACAACGTGAAGGCCCTGCACCACGTCGCCTCCCAGGTCCACGGCATCACCGCCGTCGTCGGCTTCGTCGACGCCGATACCGACCTCTACAACGCCGCCGCCGTCCTCCACGATGGCGAGGTCAAAGGTGTCTACCACAAGCAGTACCTGCCCAACTACGGCGTCTTCGACGAGCGCCGCTACTTCCTCGGGGGCGGGCGCGCGGCCATGTTTACCATCGCCGGCGCCAAAATCGGCCTCTCGATCTGTGAAGACCTCTGGTACGCCGAAGGCGCCGCCCAGTCCCTCGGCCTCGCCGGCGCCGACGTCGTCCTCAACCTCAGCGGCTCTCCCTACCACCACGGCAAACGCCACTTCCGCGAGCGCATGTTCGGCACCCGCGCCGCCGACAACGCCGTCATCGTCGCCCACTGCAACCTCGTCGGCGGCCAGGATGAGCTCGTCTTCGACGGCAACAGCATGGTCTTCAACCATGAGGGCGACCTCATCGCCCACGCCCCCGCCTTCGAGGAGCACCTCCTCGTCATCGACCTCGATCTCGAATCGCTGCGGCTCGGCCGCCTCCACGTTCCGCTGCGCCGCTACCCCGGCCTGCAGCAGTACGCCCGACCGGTCGACGAGGTCTTCGTCTCGGACGCCTCCGGCGAGGCCAAGCCCGCAAAGCCACCCGCCACAAACGTCGAGCGCCTCGACCACGAAGCCGAGGTCTACCAGGCACTCGTCACCGGCACGCGCGACTACGTCCGCAAGAACGGCTTCGAGACCGTCATCGTCGGCGTCAGCGGTGGCATCGACTCCTCGCTCGTCGCCACGGTCGCCGCGGACGCCCTCGGCCCCGATCACGTCGTCGGCGTCTCCAACCCCTCGCGCTACTCCTCCGAAGGCTCCATCGCCGACGCCCGCGCCCTGGCCGACAACCTCGGCATCAAGCTCATGATCATCCCCATCGAGGACGGCCACGCCGCCTACATCAAGATGCTCGATCAGGCCTTCCAGGGCACCGAACCCGGCACCGCGGAGGAGAACATCCAGGCGCGCATCCGCGGCAACATCTGGATGGCGCTCTCGAACAAGTTCGGCTGGCAGCCCGTCCTCACCTGCGGCAACAAGAGCGAAATGGCCGTCGGCTACGCCACCCTCTACGGCGACATGGCAGGTGGCTTCGCCGTCATCAAGGACGTCCCGAAGACCCTGGTCTACGCCCTCGCCCGTTATCGCAACGCCGCCGCCGGTCGCGAGATCATCCCCCAGGCCGTCATCGACAAGCCGCCGTCCGCCGAGCTGCGCCCCGATCAGCTCGACACCGACTCCCTGCCGCCCTACGACGTCCTCGACCCCATCCTCGAGGCCTACGTCGAAGACGACCGCAGCATCGACGAGATCGTCTCCAGCGGCTTCGACGAAGCCCTCGTCCGCCGCATCGTCAACCTCGTAGACCGCAACGAATACAAGCGCCGCCAGGCACCGCCCGGCATCAAAATCACCACCCGGGCCTTCGGCCGAGACCGCCGCCTCCCCATCACCAACCGCTACCGCAACTAGCCAGCGTCACCACCCCCCAGCCGCTGAGGGGCGCACGGCTGTGCGCCCCTCAGTGCTCTCAAGGCCACACCCAGCAGCCTTCCGCAATTAGCCATCGAGATGTCGTCACAGCCCCTTCGCAAGAAGAGTGGCGTGCGGCAACGAGGGAGAGGTCTTACCCATGCTCAACGCCGGATCTGTAGCCCCCCACCCAGCAGGTACTGACCCACCATCTCGATATTCGTCGGTGAGACCAGCATGTGATGCGTGATCATGTGCGCGTTCCGGAAGCATCGCTCCAACCGGCTCGAGGCGTACACGGAGCTTCCTCCAGCCGCATCAAAGACGACATCGACCGTCTCCACGGCGCAGTGGGCGGCGTATGTCGCGGCAAGCCGCATCGCGGCGCGGTCGTCGTCTTCGACCGGGGCGCCCGCCTGGTGCACCGATGTCACCCCTCGTACCGTCTCAAACAGGTAGGCACGTGCCGAGCGCAGCAAGGCTTCCGCCCTGCCCACCTTCTCGTGGATGGTGTGCAGGCTCCCCAGCGGGGTTATCCCGATCGCCGGGGTCTTGCCCGCCGCCATCGCTTTGAAGGAGTCGATTGCGTCTCTAGCGATCCCCAACCCTACCGCGGCCAGCGTCGTGCCTCCCAGGTCGGCAAACGGCGTTCGATACGCCGTCCCCGGCCGAGGTTCGGGACCGATGAAGAGCCGCGGCAGCATCACCGTCCGCTCTATTGGGATTACGGTGTCCCGCACTTGGAAATCGTGGCTGCCCGTGCCCTTGAGTCCTGC
This sequence comes from Dehalococcoidia bacterium, assembly GCA_035714925.1. Classification (GTDB taxonomy): domain Bacteria; phylum Chloroflexota; class Dehalococcoidia; order DSTF01; family WHTK01; genus WHTK01. Next base: position 12,021 of record DASTLN010000038.1, read on the forward strand.
CGTATGCCACGTGTCGATGATTTCGCAGTTCCCTGCCGGTATCAGCCCTAGACGAAGCTCAGGTATGCCCTCAGCGCCGAAGCGCGGATGCTCGCCGTCCATGACTACGAAGCCGGCGATCAGCCAGGTCGCGTACTGGCACCCGCTAGCGAACGACCACCGCCCCGACACCCTGAAGCCGCCCTCGACCTCGACGCCCATCCCCGTCGGATTCAACGCGCCAGCGATCAGGTTGCCGCTTCCCTTCGACAGGATCTCTCGCGCCGCTTCGGGCGAAAAGTAATCGGCGAACATGCCCTGCGCCGACCAGATCATCACGTTCCAGCCGGTCGACCCGTCCTGGCGCGAGATTTCTTCGAGCAACCGCAGATGCGTTTCGAAGTCTGTCTGGGGCCCACCCAACGCCTTCGGCACCATCATGTCGAAGACGCCCGTCTCACGGATCGCCTCGAACAGCGCCGGCGCCATCTGGCGCAGCGCCTCGCTCTCGTCCCGGTAGGAGGCGATGGCGCCGGCCAGCGACTTCGCCGTTTCGATCCAATCTGCAGACGCGATTGCGCTCGTTGCAGTCATCCTTATGATCCTCGAGCCTCAGTTAGGGAATGCTGATCGCGCCCGTTGCCTCGATGATCGCAACCCCACCGGCCACCTTCACCGTACCCGATCCGCTCCCACTCGCACCGGCGAATCGCCCGGTGCCGCCGACTATCGTCTGCGTGATTGCCAGGAACTGCGGGTTGCCCGGCAATCCAAGGCCAATGTAGCCGTGATGCCCAGAGTTTCCGGGAGACTCGAAGTCCGCGAGATTCCCGAATTCGTGGATCACAAGCTGGCCTCCATCGTCGAAGTTGATGGTCCGTACCTGGCAGCCGAGCCCGCAGCCGTTGAACTGAACCACTGTCGAACCGTGACCAAGATTCCCCAGATTGGCCGTGCCACATGATGTGCCCGGGTCACACGCGAAAGGCGAGTGGACAGGACCGCCGTAGGGCTCAACAAACGTCGCGTTGTACGTGCCCGGCGGGCTGGCCGCTACCGGCGCTACCAGCACAAGCAACGCCGAGGACGCGCCGATTGCCAGCATCAACCCGACGACCTGTTTCAGCCTCGATTGCCCGATTAGCCTCATAATCCTGCTCCCATCTCGATCCGGCCCGCCATGGCCGGGCTACGCACCAGGTCGCCCTTGATGGCACTGGTGTAGGAGGCAGAATGATTCCGTCGCTCTGTCGCGACATCCGTTTAACCGCGCAGACGAAATTCCTTGCCTGGCCGAAACCACGTAGTCCTAGGTTAGGCCCTGCCGTATCGCGTACGCCGTAGCCTCTGCTTTGCTCCGGGCGTTGATCTTCCCGTATAAGTTCGTGATATGCCGTCCAACCGTGCGCTCGCTAACGACGAGGCGCCCTGCAATCTCGTGATTCGTCAGCCCCTCGGCGATCAACCGCAGCACCTGTACCTCCCTCGGCGTCAAAGGCCCCGGCGACCTCGCCACACGCGCCGTCTCAACGGTCTCACCACTCGCGCCGCTCAGTCGCAGGAACCGGTCAATCTCCGACGCCGAGTCCACGAACTGCTCCTTCGCGGACGGCTTGTTGACGATGACCAACCGCGCTCCCGTGATGCTGGAAGCAACCTCCTGCGCCAGCTCCAGCGACCCGAAGTTGAAGTCGGACTCGTGGATCACCAGCGTCGGGACACGCACCTCCCCCGCCGCATCGCCAAGTTCAATTCGGTCAGAATGCTCGTAGAACGCGATCAGCGTCTCGGGCGAAGTGCTCAACAGGATGTCGGCGGCAAGTCTGCGGGCCCCCTCTTCGTCCCCGAATCCCGTCATCACGCTGCCGATGACGCCACAGAAGACCTCCCACGCTTGGTGCTCCCCCTTCTTCAGCAAAGACCAGTGCATCGCCTCATGCGATGTCGCAATTCTCACGGCTGGCACTGCGCCCTTGGCGGCCCCGCTCAGCCACGGAGCCCTCAGGACCAGGTGCGACACCATCTCAGGGTGCCTCGCCGTGTAGGCGATTGCCGTCGCCGCGCCGTAGTCAAAGCCCGCCATCACGAAACGTCGCAGCCCCAGCCTGTCGACGACAGCCTCGACGTCATCCACGCGACGTTCGAGGCTCAGGTCCTCCGCACTTCGGCTGGACGAACCCATCCCGCGGATGTCATGCAGCACAACGCCCCAACCGAGCTGAATCAGCTGGTCGACCAGCGGACCCGTCGATGACGTCCTCCGCCTGCCTGCCCGGATGCGACCCTGGCGCTCGTTCCTCGCCCGTGTCAGCGCCTGCTGGTAGAAGTGCAGACTCCCGAAGATGTTCGAGGCGAACACAATCGGCTGCCCAACGCCCAACTCGGCATAGGCAATATTCAGTCCATCGCCGGTCCTCGCGTATTGCACGATCGGCAGGTTCATCGCAGCCGCAATTCTACACGGCTCACCGGCGCGTCTCCCCTCCCTGAGCCGCATCGTAACCGCCGGTTTGCTAAAATCCCCCCCGCAATGCAATACGGCGCCCACCTCCCTCTCATAGACTTCGATGCCACCGGCTTCGCCCCCAACGACCTCGCCACCTTCACCGAAACCGCCCGTCAGGCCGGCTTCACCGCCGTCGCCTCCAACGACCACTTCGTCTTCCAGAAGCCCTGGCTCGACGGCATCGTCGCCCTCGCCAGCGTTGTCGACCGCAGCGGCGACATGACGCTCGCCACCACCGTCTCCCTCCCGGTCGTCCGCGGCCCCGTCGCCCTCGCCAAGGCCGCGGCCGCCCTCGACATCCTCTCCGGCGGCCGTCTCGTCCTCGGCGTCGGCCCCGGCTCCTCCGCCCGCGACTACGAAGCCGTCGGTGTCCCCTTCGAGGAACGCTGGCCCCGCCTCGACGAAGCCGTCCGCGTCCTCCGCGCCCACCTCAGATCGGACGCCCCCGCCTTCGAAGGCAAGCACTACAACTCGAAAGCGCCGCTTCAGCCGCGCCCCAACCGCCCTGACGGACCGCCGATCTGGATCGGCTCCTGGGGCTCAGACGCCGGCCTGCGGCGCGTCGCTCGCCGTGGCGACGGCTGGCTCGCTTCTGCTTACAACACCACGCCCGATCAAATGGCCGAAGGCCGCCAAAAACTCCTCACCCACCTCACCGAGGCCGGCAAAGACCCCGCCAGGTTCCCCATCGCCCTCGCGACGATGTGGACCTACGTCACGCCGGATGCCGCCAAGTCTGCCTCGATGCTCGAGATGCTCGCCACAATGCTCAACCGGGAGCCCGCCGCCGTCGCGGGGCAGGTCCTCATCGGTCCGCCCGCAGAATGCGCCGCCAAGCTCCGCGCCTACGCCGAAATCGGTGTCGAGCGCATCTTCATCTGGCCCCTCGCCAACCCCAACGCCCAGCTCGAAACCTTCATGCAAGACGTCGCCCCCTTCGTCTAACCCATCGCACGTCAGCCTCATTCGCCTCCACGCGCTCCCATCTACGCCGCCAGATGCACGCATAACAACGTGATCCCCTCGCCTTCCAGGCCTGCCCTTCGCCGGACGGAAGGGAGAGGGTTACGGTGAGGTGGTAGCAAGAATGAGCCCGAGACTCATCGAAGGCCCGAAACACATCCCGAGGGGAAGACGTCCACCCTCAAGTCACACCACGCAGCGTCAGCAGGGGCGCAGTACATCCTGAGCTACGTCGAAGGGCCCCTGCGCGGGGAGCCCGAGGGTCGCAGAGTCGCCCAGAGACGTCTCCCCTCAGGTCTTAGGCTGAAAAGAAGGCGAAGCGCACAAGCCCAAGCGATAGCGGGGCGCAGGACGCGAAGCCTTCGACGCCCTGGACCAATGAAAGAACGCCCCGTCACTTCCAGCTACAATCCCCTCATCCACGCCTCGCATAGCCCAAGGAGACCCCAAATGACAGTCCCACCACGCCCCGCCGGTAACTACGCCTTCGTCCCCAAGCTCGGCGAACTCCGCGATAGCGTCCTCTTCGGCGACATCTGGGAACGCCCTGAGCTCTCCAAGCGCGACCGCAGCCTCATCACCTGCGCCGTCCTCACCGCCCTCTACCGCACCGAGGAGCTCAGAGGCCACCTCGCCCGCGCCGTCGATAACGGCGTCACCAAAGAAGAGCTCGCCGAGATGATCACCCACGTCACCTTCTACTCCGGCTGGCCCAACGGCGTGAACGCCTCCCGCGTCGCCACCGAAGTCTTCGGCTAACCCCAGGACGCAAGCGTAGGGGCGCACGGCGTGCGCCCCTACGCCCCGGCTCCAGCGGACTTAGCCGAGGCTTTCCAGCCTCGGCATCAGGAGTAATGCAACGCCCCTCCTGTCATTCTGAGGAACGAAGAATCTCGGCCCGGAGAAGTTCGTCGACCCAACGCCGTCCACCAGGCGCCGCCGTCAACCGCTCATCCTGAGGCACTCGTAGGATGAGCCAACGGTAGGGTCCACACAAAGCCCATCCGGCGCAGTCCGCCCAACGTCCACAGTCCCTCTCCTCGCAAGCCTGCCCTTCGCGAAGCGGAAGGGGAGAGGGACGCGCGCCTGCCCGGCGCGAAGTGGAAGGGGCAGCGAGGGAGAGGTTCCAGCCGCTACAAGACCTTCGCCGCCAGCGCCTTCACGTCGGCCTCAGGCCGCGGCCCCAGGTGCGAAATCACCTCCGCCGCCATCACCCCGCCCAGCCGCCCGCACGTCGCGAGGTCGCGCCCCTGCGTGTACGCGTACAGGAAGCCCGCCGCGTAGGCGTCGCCGGCGCCCGTCGTGTCGACAACCTTGACGCCCTTCTCGGCATCGATGACGTGCATCTCGTCGCCGTTTACGATGACGGAGCCCTTCTCGCTACGCGTCAGGCAGGCGATCTCGGCGTGTCCGCGCACACGCTGGAGCGCCTCGTCGAAGCTCGCCACCTGGTACAACGACAGTATCTCGGCCTCGTTGGCGAACAGGATGTCGACGTGGTTATCGATCAGCTCGATGAACTCGTCCCGGAAGCGGTCGACGCAGAAGGCGTCGGAAGTGGTGAACGCCACCTTCACGCCCGATTCCTGCGCCTTGATCGCGGCGTTGCGCATCGCTTCCTTGGCGCGCGGCTGGTCCCACAGGTAGCCCTCCAGGTAGAGCACCTTGGCGCTGGTGATGTAGTCCATATTGACGTCCTCGGGCCCCAGCTGTGTCGTCGCGCCGAGGAACGTCTGCATCGTGCGCTGCGCGTCCGGCGTCACGAAAATCATGCTGCGCGCCGTCGAGAGGCCTTCCGTGAGTCGCGGCGTGTCGTACGTGACGCCAACCGCCCGGATGTCGTGCGTGAACACGTCGCCCAGCTGGTCATCGGCGACCTTGCCGATGTACGCGGTGCGTCCACCCAGCATCGCGATCCCGGCAATCGTGTTGCCCGCCGAACCGCCCGAGGCCTCGTGCCCCGCGCTCATCAGCCCGTAGATGCGTTCCGCGTCCACCGCGTCGATCAGCGACATCGCGCCCTTGGCCAGGTTGTTCTCGGTCAGCACAGAGTCTTCGGCATAAGCCAGCACGTCGACAATCGCGTTGCCGATCGCGGTCACGTCGAATCGCTTGTCGTTCATGAATGGGGCCTCGTTCTAGCTGGGGGGTGTATTTCGCGGCGGGTTTGATTGTCCGTTGCGTGGGAGCTAGAGGCAAGCTGAGAAGCCCGCGGTCGCTACGTCAGCGGCTTCGCCCTCTCCCAGATCGCGCACGTCGTCACCGGCGGCCGGTGCGTGTAGACGTACAGACGGTCGCCCTTCAGCTCGAAAGGCCGGATCTCGTCCGACCCGATCATGTTCGGGATCAGCGCCGCCTCCACGTGGTGGATCACCGTCGATTCGTCCTTGAACTCATACGTCCCCGCGTACGCGCTGCCCATCGTCTGCAACACGCCGCGAGCGTCCTCGGCGCTCAACTCAAAGGGCCGCCCGCGAGTCGTCAGCGCCGCCCGCCCCGCCGACATCACGATCGCCGACATGTACCCGTCAGGGTGGTAGATCAAATACCCCAGCGCCTGCTCCCCGTAGGGATACAGGACCGTACCGTCCCCCTGCCGGTCCTCCACCGTCACCAAATGCCATGCGCCGATCAGGTTTGGCGGCATTGTCGTCCTCCTGAGCGAGGCCTCAACGCGCCCACCGCGCGACCCATCCGTAGCCCAGCCTGTCCCACCTCATCACCATCCGTAGCCCAGCCTGTCCCACCTCATCACCATCCGTAGCCCAGCCTGTCCCACCTCATCACCATCCGTAGCCCAGCCTGTCCCACCTCATCACCATCCGT
>DASTLN010000039.1:0-1935 GCA_035714925.1 Dehalococcoidia bacterium
CCTCTCCCCTTCCGCTCGGCGAAGGGCAGGCTTGCGAGGCGAGGGGCTGTGGGAGACGAGGCGTTGGTGGACTGCGTTGGGGTGTCCCCTCACCTAACCCTCTCCCTTCCGTCTGGCGAAGGCCTGGAAGGAGAGGGGATGTGGTGGTCGGAAGACGGGGCGCTGGACGACCTCACCCGCGCTGCCGCGCGCCCCTCTCCGTCTACGGAGAGGGGCTGTGGGAGACGAGGCGTTGGTGGACTTCGTGGCGGCGCCCGCTCACCCTAACCCTCTCCCTGGAGGGAGAGGGAACTCGTGGTCCGATGACGGTCTGTGGGGTGAGAGGACGGACTCTGCAGGTTGAAACCTGCGGCTTCGATGACGGGGCCGTTGTACCGCACCCCCCCGGCCGCGCGCCCCACTCCGTCTACGGAGAGGGGCTGTGGGAGACGAGCGTTGGCGGACTGCGTTGAGGTGCCCCCTCACCCTGACCCTCCTCCCTTCAAGGGAGAGGGATCTCGTGGTCCGGCGACGGCGTGTCGTGCCCTGGTAGCAGCGAGCGGCGCTACTCGAGTGGTACTTGTTTGACTTTGTGGGACTGGAGGGTGGGGAGGACTTCGCGGGCGAAGCGCTGGACCTGGTTGAGGAACATTTCGTGGGGCATGACGCCGCGGTTGAGGCTGACGAGGACGGTGTTGGAGCCGGCGTGGTCGGCGGCGTCGATGATGCGCTGGGTGACTTCGCCGGCGGGGCCCCAGGGTTGCGTTTCGATTTGCTTCGCGAGTTGGTCCATCGTGAGGTCGCGGTAGTCCTCGCGGGCACGGGCGACGGCGGGGAGGTTTTCAGGGCGGACGTAGTCGAAAGACGAGGAGCTGAGGTAGCCGGAGTCACGCTGGAGGTTGGCCTCGGTGATGTTGCCGTGGCTGAAGAGGGTTCGGCTGAAGTAGAGGGCGTGAGGCCCTGCCTCGGCGAGCGCCTGCGCTTTTGAGTCGGCGACGTAGGCCTGGGCCTGCACGATGAGGTGATCGGGCGTGATGCTGTGGCCGGCGGCGGCGAGACATTTGGCGTAGTGGCGGATGACGTCCTCGCGCAGGCCGCGGCTGCCGGCGCCGGGGGTTATCGGGAGGTTGCGGGCGGCGGCCCACTCGATCGTCTCCTTGCTGGAGGTGACGGGGATCCAGACAGGCGGGCGAGGCTGCTGCACCGGCCGAGGCCAGAGCGCGACGTTGTGATAGTTCCAGAAGCGGCCCTCGAAGGAGAAAGACTCCTCGGTCCAGGCGCGCTCGATGATCTCCCAGGCTTCTTCAAAGCGGGCTCGGGATTCGGTCTGCGGGACGCCGTAGACCTCGTGCTCGCGAGGGATGCCGCGGGCGAAGCCGCTGATCAGGCGGCCGTTCGACATGCAATCGATCATCGAAAGCTCTTCGGCGAGGCGCAGGGGGTCGTGGACCGGCAGGAGGTTGCCGTAGATCAGCAGCTTGAGGTTTTTGGTGCGCTGCGCCGCGGCGGCGGCCATGAGGTTGGGCGAGTTCATCAGGCCGTAGGGCGAGGTGTGGTGCTCGTTGAAGCCGACGCCGTCGTAGCCGAGGCGGTCCATCTCCTCCCAGACCTGGAGGTGCTCCTCGTAGGTGCGCGCGGCGACTTCGGGTTTGAAATGGCGCCTGGGGAGCGGCCAGGGGAGCTCCTTGCTGCCCTCGGGCTTGAGGTGGTCGAGCTCTTCGCCGTAGGGCAGGAGGTCGAAGCAGAAGACTTTCATGAGGGCCTCGCATTCGGGTGGATAGGTCGCGGTGCATTGTAGCGAAGAGCGAAACCGCCCAATGGGAGCATAGCTGGCGACCAGACGATCGGAGGCATGACGCGGAGAGCCGCTCGACCGCGATCGAGAAGACGTTCGGGGGTAGGGGTGAGCGGTCTAACGGGGCCGCGCCCCCTCAGGAGAACAGCCCAAGGTAATCA
>DASTLN010000040.1:0-1733 GCA_035714925.1 Dehalococcoidia bacterium
CGTTAACGATTATGGTAACTGAGCACAGCGACGTTCAAGCGGACGCGAATAGGGATATGGCGACGGCGATTGCGCGAAAGCTGGACAGCATCAAGAACCGGAGCGGTGTGAGTGCGCGGGAGGTTGCCCAGCTGTTGGCGACCACGCCCCAGACTGTGTCCCGATGGCAGACCGGCCGGGGGAGCCCGCAGCCGGGAAGCCTCGACAGGTTGCTGAAGCTCGACTGGATCGCTGATCAGCTGGGATCAGTCTACGAGCCCGATGAGGCTCGCTTATGGCTCTTCAGTCCCCACGCGGAGCTGGACGGGCAGAGCCCCGCCGACCTCATTGCGGAAGAGCGAACAGACGAGGTGCTCGAGATCATCGACCGGCTTCAGTCGGCTGCATACGTCTAGCTAGTTCCCATCCAGAAAGTAGCTGCTACGCCGCAGTAAGCGGGAGTTCGAGGGGGTGGATGATGGCATCATCACCTTGTAGAGGGTAGCCGAGGGGCGCGTGAGGCGTTTAGGGAGCGGTATGCGTGGGTGGTGAAGACACCTCGGCGAGGTGGCGTCTATGACGCGGTGAGTCGGCCCTGCGTGGCCGACTCAGATCATGAGGTGGCGAGCCAGCAGGAGGAGGTTCGCCGAGACGACCGACGCGCCGACGTAGCTGGCGAAGGACTCGGCGCCCTTCCACGTGCAGCGGGAGAGGCCGAAGACGCGCTTGAGGAAAGAGATCATGCCTTCGATGCCGGCGCGGAAGTTACGAAGCTGGCGATAGACCCAGGTGCTCGAGGCCATGTCGTCGACGCTGAGGCCGCGCTTCTTGGCGAAGACGACGTCGGCGAGGCCGCGCTTCTTGGCGCTCGCGAGATTGTCCCTGGTGGCGAACGCGCCGTCGGCGGCCACCTGCCTCGGATAGCGTCCGTAGAGGTCGTTCTGGTGATCGAGCATGCGCACGAAGAGGGTGGAGTCGGCAGGATTGCCGTGCTCGACGACCCAGTCGAGGAGAAGCCCGCTCTTGCCACCGCTGAAGGTGACCTTGTGGCCGTAGTAGGTATCGCGGCCGTCCTTGCGGATGATGTCGGTGTGGGGCTCGAAGATCGAGACCAGCTTTTCCTCGGCGGGGACGGATTCCCCATGAAGTACGCGTCGTTCGGTCTGCCTGACGACCTGCCAGACGAGGGGGATGTAGTGCTCGAGCTCGGCGGCAAGGCGCTGGGCGAGGGCGGCGAAGAGGCCCTGCTCGTGACGCAGCAGCACGACGGCGGCTTCGGCGTAGCGGAGGGTCTCGCGGGTGAGGTTGAGCAGGTCCTTGTAGGGCTTGATGCGTTGGGCCTGGCGCTTGGCGTTGACGATCTCCATGTGTCGGCGCTTCGCGCGCCTGACATGATTCTTGAAGGGGACGCCGAAGCCCTTGCGGGCGCGTGCCAGGATCCGCGAGAGCGTGCACACGCCGTCGCAGAGCAGTGCGTTGTCTGTGGGGTGGTGGATGTTGGCGTGGACGACGGTGGGATCGATGCGCACCCTGCGGCCGTCCTCGACGCCCAGGGCTTCGGCATAGCCGATGATGAGGCGGTTGATGTCCGCCCAGGTCTCGGCCGAGATCCGCTTGATGTTGTCGGCGAGCGCCGACCTGCCGGGAACCTCGAGGGGATGCGTGAAGCCGCAGAAGCGCATGTAGCTGCGGGAGTCGGCGAGATGGAAGGCGAGCTCCTCGTAGCTGAAGCCGTTCATCTGCTTGATGAGGGC
>DASTLN010000041.1:0-18439 GCA_035714925.1 Dehalococcoidia bacterium
TCCGCGATCAGCTCGGGGTGCTCGACGACGTTGGTGGAGTGGGTAACGACGCCGGGCATCAGCGTCTTGCCGTCCGGCAGCTTCTTGTGTTCCCAGACGTGGTACTCGTGCTCGTGGCGGGGGTTGGCGCCTTCGACGGAGTAGGAGCCGGCGTTGATCGCCAGCACCACGTCCGCGATGTCCGCCAGAGGGATATCGGTGGTGTGCGGGCCGTGCCAGCTGCCCCAGCAGATGTGGTAACGCACCCGGTCCTCCGGCAGCCCCTCCAGCGCGTGGTTCAGCGCCTCGATAGTGACTGACGCGTAGCGTTTGTACTCGCCCAGCGGCGGCTCCGGGTTAAACATATCCCAGCTGTCCGGCAACCCCGGGTCGTCCAACTGCAAGATAAAGCCGGCCTCAATGATCGCGCGATACTCTTCGCGCATCGCCTCCGCCACCGCGAAGACGAACTCCTCATCGGTCTTGTAATAACGGTTCTGCCGCCGCCCGAAGCTGCCCGGCGCCACGCTGGTCATGAAGACCTCGGCCGCGCCGGCGCCTTGCATCGCCGCCCGCAGGTTCTCGATGTCCGCGTTGAGTGCCGCCTGTCCAACGTAAGAAACCGGTCCCGTGAAGATGCGAGGCGTCGTGGCCGCGAAGCGGGTCGCACCGGACGTGATCTCGGAGTAAGCGCCGGGGAACAGCTGGCGATCGCGCCTCGCCGCCATCACGCCGCCGCTCGACGGCTGGTCCGGCTCCCAACCCGTGATCCGCTCGTACGCGTAGCTCATCCACGGCCCGTAGTCGATCGTGCCCCGGGACGCCTTGCCGTACTCCCCGTCATTGACCACATCGACGCCTGCGTCGACCTCGTCTCGAACCACCGACGCCACGGAGTCCGTCAGCGTTTTCGAGAACGCCGCGTCGTCAACCGCCCTACCATCAAGGCGCGCCTGGTTCATCTCGATCAATGCGTCTGGACGCGGCAGGCTGCCGGCGTGGCTCGTGAGGATCCTGTTCTCGCTACGCTGCATCGCGTCGCTCCTCGCAACTATCAGCCGGGGAGCCGAAGCTAATCCTCTGGCGAATCACTGTCAACGCAGCGTCGCTCTGTCAACCCGGGAACGTCCGTCGGGCAAAACGTCACCGGCGCCCCATGAGTGGGGTCCGGGGCACCCCCGGGATTCAATCTTCAAGCCTATAATGCGGCGACTAGCGGGGGCAGGTCATGACGAGAAAACCACGCATCGCGGTAATCGGCGGCGGCATTGGTGGGCTGACGGCGGCGCAGGCCCTGCTTCATCGCGGCTTCGAGGTCTCCGTCCACGAGGCCGCGCCGGAGCTCAAGGAGATCGGCGCCGGCGTCTCGCTCAGCCCCAACGCGATGAAGGCGCTGCGTTCACTCGATCTCGAAGACGGCGTGCGCTCCGTCGCCTGGCAATCCGAGTACCAGTACCTCAAGAACTGGCGCAACGGCCGCATCATCTCGAAAACACCGACCCAGGGCACCGCTGAGCGCTACGGCGCCCGCGGCTGCACGGTGCATCGCGCCGACCTGCTCGACGTGCTCGGCGCCGCGCTGCCACCCGAGATCATTCACCTCGGTGCGCGCTGCACCGGCGTCGAGAACGTGGACGGCGGTGCCGTCGCGCATTTCAACGACGGCAAGGATGTCGAGTCCGACATCGTCGTCGGCGCCGACGGCATCCACTCCGGCGTGCGCGCCAGCCTCTTCGGCCCGGACGCGCCGCGATTCACCGGCAAGATCTGCTGGCGCTGCCTCGTCCCCGTCGACGCCATCCCCGGCGGCCTGCCGACGATGGACGGCACGACGTGGCTCGGACCCCACGGCGCCGTCGTCGTCTACCCGGTGCGCCGCGGCGAGCTCGTCAACGTCGTCGCCCATTACGACAACGAGACGTGGACCGAGGAGTCCTGGATCCGCGAATGCGACCGCTCCGAAGTCATCGAGAACTACGCCGGCTGGCACGAGTCCCTGGCCCGTCTCTTCTCCGCCAGCGAGCGCCACTACAAGTGGGCTCTCTACGACCGCGAGCCGCTTCAGCAATGGACCAGGGGCCGCGCCACCATCCTCGGCGACGCCGCTCACCCGATGCTGCCCTACCTCGGTCAGGGCGCCTGCCAGGCGATGGAAGACGGCTGCGTCCTCGCCACCGCCCTCGACTCGATGCCGGACGATGTCGAAAGCGCGCTCAAGCTGTACGAGCGCGTCCGCGTCCCGCGCGCCAGCCGCGTCGTGCTCATGGCCCGCGACCGCGGCGAAGACAACCACCTCGTGTCGCCCTGGGCCGCCTTCAAGCGCGACGCATTAATCGCCATCAAGCAGCGTCTCGGCAAGAGCACCAGCTCTCGCGGCGGCGCCTGGATTTTCGAATACGACGCCGGCTCGCCCGACGTCCTCGTCGCCTAGAAACGAAACCTCATGTACATCTCGCGCTCCATCATCAGTCTGCAAGGTGACACTGAAAGCGACCTCGTCGCGAAGGTCGAGGCGGCCCACGCCTCCCGCCGCGAAGCTGACGGCTTCCGCTGGTCGATGCTGCTGCGCTCCATGGACAACGCTTCCGAGTTCGCATCGGTCTCGATGTGGCTCACCCCGGAGCACGAGCAGGCCTGGCGTGAGGCCAACGACGCTCCGGCGGCGATGCACGGCTACGATGTCACCACAGCCCGCGGCGCCATGACACCCGCGGCAGCCGCCGCAATGGCTGACTGGCAAGCAGACGCGGCCGAAGCCGCGCACTTCGCCGCACGCTGGAACGCCGCCTACCACGCGATCGAGGACGTCTTCGGCAGCCGTCTGCTCCAGGACCTCGAATCGCCATCGCACTACACCGGCCTTCACGTCGTCACCGATGCCGCACGGCTCGACCCCAAGGTGCTCAGCGCCGAGATGAGCGACGTGGACGGCCTCGCCATCACGCCCCTCGCCGTCCAGCGGTACGATGTCGTCCTGCTCACGGAGGCTCCATGACCGGCCAGATCAGCGTTGCAGACCTGAGCGCGATGCTCGATAGCCACGGCGACGGTATCGCCCTGCTCGACGTGCGCGAAATCGCCGAGTACAACCTGGCGCACATCGCCGGCTCCTGCTCGTTGCCGCGGCGCCAGATCGAGTTTCGTCTGGCCGGTCTCGTCCCCTGGCGCGGCGCCCGCGTTATCGTCTGTGACGACGACGGCGTCCGCGCCACGCTCGCCGCCGCCACCCTCGAGTCGATGGGCTACACCAACGTTTCGTTCCTGGCCGGTGGCCTCAACCGCTGGGTCACGGAAGGCCACAACACGGAGTGGGGCCTCAATGTACCGAGCAAGGATTTCGGCGAGAAGGTCCTGCTGCAGCAGGAGGTCCCGGAGCTGGAGCCGGACGATCTCGCGTCCTGGTTCGCGGAAGGCAAGAAACCCATCCTTCTGGACTCACGCACGCCGGAAGAGCACCATCGCATGTGCATCCCCGGCAGCCGCTCCATGCCCGGCGCGGAGCTCGGCCTGCGCATATGGGACCTTGCGCAGGACCCCCAGACGCCCGTCGTGGTGCACTGCGCCGGCCGCACGCGCAGCATCATCGGCGCCGGCACGCTGAAGCGCCTCGGGGTGCCCAACGTCTACGCCCTCAAGAACGGCACCATGGGCTGGCAACTCGCCGGCCTCGAGCTCGAGCACGGCTCCGACCGCCTCGAGCTGCCTCGGCCGTCACCGGAGGGCAGCCGGCGCGCCGAAGCCGCCGCCCGCAAGGTTGCTGAGGCCGAGGACGTGCACTTCATCGACGCCGCGGCAGCGCGCGAGCTCCTCGCTTCCGCTGAGAAGCAGAACGTCTACGCCTTCGACGTTCGCAGCCGTGAGGAGTACGCGGAGGGCCACATTCCCAGCTTCTCATGGGTTCCCGGCGGCCAGGCCGTCCAGGCCACCGACAACTACGTCGCCGTGCGCGGCGGCACGCTGCTCTTCGCCTGCGACGGCGTCGTGCGCGCCGCCATGACGGCCGCGTGGTTCCGCCAGATGGCATTCCCCGACGTCTACGTTCTCGACGGAGGCACCGCGGCATGGCAGGCCTCGGGCGGCGAGCTCGCGGACGGTACTCAGGACGAGACACCTTTCGGTCTACTGGCGGCGCGCCAGCGGGTGGGGCATCTGACCCCTGCGCGTCTCAGCGCCGGCATTGCCCGGGACGGACTCACCGTCCTCCACGTAGGGACCAGCGATGAGTACAGCCGCGCCCACATTCCCGGCTCGCGCTGGCTGTTGCGCAGCTGGCTCGAGCCCCGCATCTCGGACTACGTCCCATCTCTTGCCACGCCCGTTGCGCTCACCTGCGCCGACGGCGCAAACGCCACGCTCGCCGCCGCCACGATGCGCGACCTCGGCTACGAGAACGTGGTGGCCCTCGCCGGCGGACTCGATGCGTGGGCACAACTCGGCTTGCCCGTTGAGACCGGCCTGACAGGCGTCACCGACCCGCCAAACGACGTGCTGCCCGTACGCCGCTCCTACGCCGAGATGCTCAACTACCTGCGCTGGGAAGAGGAGCTGGGCGAGAAGTACGCGCGCCAGGCCTGACTCTTCGCGGTGGACTGAGTCGCGCCGCCCTGTTAGATTCCGGCCGAAACGAATCGCTTCGAAATGAGGGGGCCTGCCATGCTGCAGAGCATCTGGACCGACACCGGAATCGGCCTGCGCGAGGTTGAGCCGGGGCCGCTGGAGCCGGGCTTCGTGCGCATGAAGGTCGCGGCCTGCGGCATCTGCGGCTCCGACCTCCACCGCTACCGCGACACCGGCTCCACGCTCGGCCGCGAGGTCCCGCCGGGGCACGAGTTCGTCGGCACCATCGCCGACGCCGGTAACGCCACGGACCTCCCCGACGCCCTCTACGGCGTCGACCCCTGGCTTGCCTGCGGGCGCTGCGACTACTGCCTGCGCGGCATGTCGAACAGCTGCCGCAGCGGCGCCATCATCGGCGTCCACGTCACCGGAGCCCTCGCCGAGTTCGTCGACGTGCCGGCTCGCAACGTCCATGCGCAGGACGCGTCACTCACTCCGGTCGAGGCGTCTCTCAACGAGCCGTTCGCCGTCTGCGCCCGCACGATTCACCTCGCCCAGCTCAAGCTGGATACACGCGTCCTGGTCATCGGCGGCGGTACGCTGGGCCTGATCTGCGGCGCCCTCGCCCGTGACTTCGCCGGCCGCGTCGCGATCACCACGCGCTACGAGCACCAGACGCAAGCGGCGCGCCAGATCGGCATCGAGCCCGTCGCCGAGGGCGACATCGGCGCCTTCGCTCGCGAATACGAACCGGATGTCGTCATCGAGTCCGTCGGCGGTACCGCCTCTACAATCGAGATGGCGATGGCTGCGGCGCGCACCGGCGGCAAGATCGTCGTTCAGGGCCTCTTCTCGAAGCCTTCAACGATCGACGCGAATCTGTTCATCTTCAAAGAGCTGACGATGACCGGCTCAAAGATCTACGGCCAGAGCCTTCACGGACCCGAGTTCGCCGCCGCAACCCAGATCCTGCCGCGCCATCGCGACACGATCCGCGCCTTGCAGACGCACCAGTTCCCGCTAAGCCGAGTCGAAGACGCCTTCGCGGTCGCTAACGACAAGGCGCAGCACCCGATCAAGGTGACGGTGACTGCCGGCGCCTAGACCGCCTTGACGTTGTCCATCAGCGTGAAGAAGCCCTCGGTCAGCGTCGGGTGAATAAACATGCGCTTCTCGAACAGGGTCCACGGTTGGTCCGCCAGCATCAAGGTCATGATCGTCTGAATCAGCTCGCCGCCCTCTGCGCCAAGCATCGACGCGCCCAGGATGCGGTCGTCCGCCGCATTGATGACGACCTTCATCATCCCCTTTGTCTCCGACCGCTCGATGGCGCGCGCCACCCACCCCATCGGTATCGAGCCGACCTTCAGCTTGTAGCCTGCCTCCCGTGCCTCCTTCTCTGACATCCCGACACGTCCCAGCTCCGGATCCGTGTACAGCGCATACGGCAGGATCCGGCCGTCGATCGTCCGGTCCTTGGCCCCAATCAGGTTGTCGTAAATCACGAGGTGGTCGTCGTAAGAGATGTGCGTGAAGGCAGGGCCGCCCTTGACGTCGCCCATGGCCCACACGCCCGGCACGTTAGTCTCCAGCCTTCCGTTCGTTTTGATCCAGCCGCGGTCCGTCTCGATGCCTGCAGCGTCGAGCCCCAGCTCGTCCGAGTTCGGCACCTGGCCGATCGACATCAGCAGGTGCGTCCCCTTCAGCAGCGTCGCCGCGCCGCCGCCTTTCGCCTCTATCGTTACCTCGATGCCGTCGGCGGTCTTGGCCACTTTCGATGCCGAGGCGCCGAGATGGAAACTCATGCCCTCGTCCTCCAACGCCTCCTGCAGCGTCTTCGCAACGTCCTCATCCTCGCGCGGCGTGATCTGGTCGTTGATCTCGACCACCGTGACCTTGCTGCCGAAGCGGGTGAACATCTGCCCGAACTCCAAGCCAAGGTAGTTGCCACCCAGCACGATGAGGTGGTCCGGTACCTCGGTCAGGTCCATGATGTTTCGGTTCGTTAGCACCTCAACCTCATCGAGGCCAGGGATGTCGAGGATGCGTGGCCGGGTGCCCGTATTGATGAAGATGCGTTCGCTGCTCAGCGCCTCGCCGTTTACCTCGACCTCGTGCGGCCCGGTGAAGCGGCCGTGACCTCGGTACAGGTCCAGCGTGTCGCGCCGGTCGACGTGCCCCTGCTGCCCGTCACGCCACTGCTTCACCATCGCGTCCTTGCGAGCCACGACTTCGCGCAGGTCAATTCGTACGTCGGTGTGCACGCCAAACTCTGGTCCACGGCGCGCGTAGTGCGCGATCCGTGCGCTGGCAATCATCGTCTTTGTCGGCGTGCAGCCGTAGTTGATGCATGAGCCGCCCAGGAACTCGCGCTCGATCAACGCCACCTTCTGTCCCCTATCGGCCAGCTTGTGCGCCAGCGGCGGGCCGCTCTGCCCCGCACCGATCACGATGGCGTCGTAGTCGGTCATCAGAACCTCCTCAAGAATGCGACACCCGTCAGTCCCAGACGCCCTCCGGTAACGGCAGTCCGGTCAGGTCCTCCGCGGTCAGCGGCCGGTCCGGCTCGACTTCGAGCTGCCGCAAGAACATCATCACCTGTCGCGTGTGCTGCGCTGTGTGCCACACCTCACGTTCGAAAGACTCCAGCAGCGTATGCGAGCCCCAGTAGGTCTCGAGCACGCGGTCAAGCGGGTCCTGCGACCCGGCGTCCCGCCACCACGTCTGCACCACGCGCTGCGACTCCGCCATCTCCGTCGCGATGTCACTGCCCGTCAACTCCACCGGCACGTCCTTCTCCGCGAACAGGCTGTTGGGGAACTCGTTCGCGTCGTACGCCGTCACGAAGGCGCGCGGGATCAGGACGATATGCCAGCCCAGCTCACGAAACGTCCGGTCCCGGTCTGGCGACTTGTGCGACAGCCCGGCGAACGGCGCCTGCTGCAGGTATCGCTTCGCCGCATCCAGCACCAGCATCCACTTCCGGAAGAGCTGCGCCGGCGTTAGCGTGACCGGCGGCTCATAGTCCAGACAGAGCAGCCTGGCGATTGCTCCGAGATCGCCGCCCGGAACGCATTCGTCGTCAAGACATACCACAGGCACCGCGTCGAAGCCGTGGCCGTTCAACCGCATCTGTCCCTCGGCGTTACCCGCGATGTTTACCGGCTCATACAGCACCTCGTAACGCGAAAGAAACTCCTTCGCTCTCAGGCAACTGCTTCAGCCGGGTTGGTAGTAGAGCTCGACCTTGCCTTCAGGCATCTCCGCTCCGTCTAGACGCTCGCCGTGGCGCTCGGCCGTATGCCGTCATACGCCGCGTTCAGCAGCGCCATAACACTCGCCTCCTCCAGCGCAACCGGGTTGTTCTTTTCCTCCACGACCACCTCAGCGGCCACCTCTTCGAGGCCATCGCGCGGCAGGCCCAGGCTCGCCAGGTCGGTCGGGATGCCGCTCGTCTTCGCGAGGTCCCACAGGGCAGCGGCCGGGTCGCCGCCGGGCACGCCGAGCGCTTCGGCCAACCGCCGCATATCCTCCGGCAGCGCCCGGGCGTTGAATGCGACGGCGTGCGGCAGGATAACCGAGTGCGTATCGGCGTGGATCAAGTTGAATTTGCCGCCTAGGATGTGACACAACCGATGGTGGAACCCCGACGCCGTCGCACCCAGCGACATGCCACCCAGCATCGCACCGTATAGCAGGTCGCCACGCGCATCCACGTCTTCCGGCTGACGCATGACCCGCGGCAGCGAGTCCGCGATGGCGCGGACTCCTTCCAGTGCGATCGCGCTGGCGACCGGATTGTGCCCCACCGCGTACAGCGCCTCCACACAGTGCGCCAGCGAGTTGAAGGCACTCGGCCCGGTCACATTCGCGGGCAGGCCAAGCGTCAAAAGCGGGTCATAGATCACCGTTTTCGGCAGCACCTGGGGGCTCTTGCCCGTCTGCTTGTGGCGATCACCGGTCAGCCCGTAGATGGTCGTCATCTCGCTGCCCGCGTAGGTCGTCGGCACCGCCAGGATCGGCAGGCCGTGGCTCAGCGCGATCGCCTTCGCCAGCCCTGTCGAGGACCCGCCGCCGATGCTGATCACGAGATCGCTGCCATGCTCGTCGATGGCCTTGCGCGCCGGCTCCGCCAGGTCGATCGGCACATGCTGCACCACCTGGCCCCACAGCTTGACGTCCGCCTTCTCCGCAAGGTCTCTCGCCACCTTCACCGCGTTGCCCTCAGACGTCGGGTCGTGGATCAGAAAGACACGCTGGCCGCCCAGCGCCCCGGCCTCAGCCGCGACGCGGTCCAGGTAGCCGGCGCCGAACAGGACGTGGCTCGGCAATGCTGCGTACTCGAATGGCTCCATCTCAACCGCCCCCTCGTCTGGATTCCGCGTCGATCATAGATCGAGGCATCTCTGGTGGGTCTTACAGAGGCCCGGCGACCTCAGCAAAGGCCCGTAGCTCGCGTGGGATATCCGGTCCCGCCGGCTGGTAGACGACCTCCGTCACGCCGCGCGCCTCCATCTCCGCCAGCTTCGCCCGCCACGCGCCAGCCTCCGCTGCAATGCCCGCCTTCGCCATGAATTCCCCAGTCACGAAACGCCTGTCGATCTCGTTCATCGCCACCAGGTGCCCTTCATGCACCACGAGGTGCCGGCGCTCAGGCGGTATCGCATCGATCGTCTCGGCGTACTCGGCGCCGTTCGGCAGACGATCCGCAAACCCATTCTCGTAGGCGAAGTGATACGCCAGCGCTGCCACGTGCCCCGCCGCAGCGAGCGACCGCGCCGACCCAGCATCCTCACCAGACTCCAACACCGTGCCGCTCGTTGTTTGAAGCACCCGGTTTAGCTTCCCGGCGTCGACGTTCCCTATCGTGCCCGTCAGGATCACGCCATCGGCGACAGCCTCCGCAACCGCCAGCCCCTTCGGCCCGCCGACGGCGACGAGGACCGGTACGCGGACCGGCCATCGCGGCGCGAAGCCCTCGGTCTGCAGCATCTTGAGGACGGTGCCCTCCCACTCTACTTCCTCGCCGGCCAACAACGACTTCAACGCCACGACGTAGGCCTGTACCTCGCGCCACGGCATCGGCCGCTTGCCCATCGCCAGCCGTCCCGTGAATCCGGAGCCGACGGCGACATTGACCCGGCCCGGCGCCAGCGCCTCCAGCGTCGCAATCGCAGCGGCGTTGGTCTGGACGTGGCGAAGGTGCGGCACCAGGACCGCGGGCCCGAGGCCGATGCGGCTGGTCTTCGTCGCCGCCAGCGCCAGCTCCATCCAGACGTCCGGGTAGAGGGGCGGCGAATCGTAGCACCAGGCCCGGGCATAGCCCAGGCGCTCCGCCTCAGCGATGTGATCCGGTGTGTTCAGGCTCGTCGCAAAAGCGCAGGAAACGTCCATCGGTTCCTCCCTCTAGTTCGTGGGTCACGGCAGTATAGGCGCGGCTTTGCTAGACTCGCGCCATGACCATGCACAACCGTCGCATCGTCTTCTCCAGCGACGGCGGCCGTGTCGATCGTCGCAAGGATGCGAAGGCTAATGCGCCACAACCCGGGTTCCCGGACGACGGCGTTGTTCGGCTCTCCCGCGAGAAGGGCGGCCGGGGCGGCAAGACGGTAACCGTCGTTCGCGGACTGCCCGAAGCCGATCTCGAAGCGCAGGCAGCCGACCTGAAGCGCCTCTGCGGCGCCGGCGGCACGCTGCGGGACGGCGCAATCGAGATTCAAGGAGACCACCGCGAGCGCATCGCCGAGCGACTCCGCGGACGTGGCTACACGGTCAAGCTGGCCGGAGGCTAATTTTGCCCTCGTGACAGGGTACACAAACACCACAGGGCTACCGACTAATTAGGTGCGGGTATTCCCTTAAGGAATTAGATTCGCCGTTCCGTTGCGACGGGAGTCAGCCGCATCAGCCACCGAGCCCCCGCCCATCGGCGGCTAGTTGACGTTGGAGGTCGCTTGGAAGCTCTGCTTGAGAGGCCGCAGGACGGCGAGAAGCCGGCCAGCGAGTCCATCCCATTTCGTCCACAACCGAAGACAGTTGAAGAATCCGGACTGGACACATCGCAATGCATCGACCTGATACTCAAGACCCTTCGCTTTGGAGGGCGCCTCTCCGGCGGTGAGATCGCCAATCGCATGAAGTTCCCTTACCGGGTGATCGAGGGCGGCATCGCCTTCCTGAAACGCGAGCAATTGATCGAAGTCGCCGGAGCCAATGGCGTCGTCGAGCAACAATATGAATACACCCTGTCGGACAAAGGCTATGTGAAGGCGTCCGAGGCGCTGGACCGCAATCAATATGTCGGTGCCGCCCCCGTGCCGCTGCGCGAATATGTCGAAGTCGTCAAGCAGCAGGCCGTCGGCGCCGTCTCGATCAGGCCCGGCCAGGTCTACGGCGCGCTCTCCGACCTCGAACTGAGCCAGGACATCCAGCGCCTTATCGGAGCCGCGGTCAACGGCGGCCACTCGATCCTGCTTTACGGCAAACCAGGCAACGGAAAGAGCAGCATCGCCAAGCGCATCACCAGGATGCTCGGCGGCGGCGTGCTGATCCCCTACGCCATTGATGTCGGCGGCCAAACGATTCGCGTCTTCGACCCCCGCGTCCACGTCCCGCTAGACATCGGCCCCGGTTTCGACCGTCGCGAGGGCTCACAACCTCAAGGCGAGCCCTCCGAGCGCCGGCGCGACCAGCGCTGGGTGCTCGCGGAACGGCCATTGATTACCGTGGGCGGCGAGTTGACGCTGGAAGACCTTAACCTCAAATACTCACCGCAGACCAAGTTCTACCTCGCGCCAATCCAGATGCTGGCCAACGGCGGCATCCTCGTCATCGACGACTTTGGCCGCCAGAAGATGCGGCCCGATGAGCTTCTAAATCGCTGGATCGTCCCCATGGAGGACGCGATTGATCACTACTCGCTGCTCAGCGGAGAGACGATCGAGGTGCCATTCGAGCTCCTCGTCGTCTTCTCAACCAACCTGCGCCCGGAGTCCCTGGGTGACGAAGCGTTCTGGCGCCGCATTCGCCATAAGGTCGAGATAGTCGACCCCAGCGACGAGATCTTCCTCAGCATCCTGCGGACGGTGTGTCAACAGAATGAGATCGAGTACACACATGACGGCGGACGATACCTGATCGAGACGCACTATCGGGCAACAGGGCGTGCCAAACGCGCCGTCCATCCGCGCGACCTCATAGGGCTGATTACGGATATGGGCGGCTTCGAAGGCATCCAGCCCCAGTTGACGCCGGAGTGGATTGATGCGGCGTGCGCGTCTTACTTCATGCAGGACGCCGTCTAGATCAGGCTTCGCGCAGCGTCAGTGCGCGTTGCACGTCAAGGTGAATCCGGCCGCGGCCACCGACTCGAGACGCGAATGAACTCGCAGCGATCCTCGAGCCGGCGCCGCAGCAGCGCCAGTCGCGCTTCGAGGTTGTCCTTGATGTCCGGCAGCTCCAGCGTGGCGTCCAGGCGTATCTCCTTGTTGGTGAAGTCGACGCGGCTTTCTGCGACATAGCTCTGCAGCAGGCGCCACAGCACTCGCCCCGCCACGCCTTTGATCAGGTACTCGTTATCGATGAAGACACTGTCGTCGGCGGAGTAGTAACGCACCAGCGCCGTCTGAGCCGCCGCGGCGGGCTTGCTCTCCACCGTCACGCCGACCGTAGGCGGTGCACTACCACGCAGTAAGGTGAGCTGCAGGCCGATTTCGCGCGCCGCCAGGTGGAACACGAAATCGTCTGTGTGGCGGAACCGCCCTGGCTCCGTGCTTTCGAAGCAGAGCACCCAGCAGCTGGTCGCGCGCCAAGATCGGCACGATATGCTGACTCGATACGTCCGGTAGCCCGGGCAACGCGATCTCTTGCTGGATGTCAGCAGCGGCGTCTGTGCCCTCGTAACCACTTCGCACCGTTCGCGAGTAGCTCATCTCGTTCCGCATATTGGCCAGCGAAACGGTCATCCTGCGCTCCGCCGCCACGCCCAAAGCTCCTTCGCCGAAGCACACCTCGGAGCCGGCTCCGGAGTCCTCATATCCGTGACTCGCCACCGTGTAGAGCGACTCGCCGGACTCCTCGACCAACATGATGAAGCCGTGGTCGTAACCAAAGTTCTGCGCCAGCATCTCCAGCGATTCAGTCAACAGCTCGTCGACTGTCGCCGCGCCTGTGATCCGCGCCGATATCTCGTCCACCGCCCTCAGGTTCAGCGGCGGACGGTCGGGTGGGGGAATCTCATGGTCGACCGGTATGGTCGTGCACTCTACGACCCGGCAAATATCCGCCGCTGTCAGCCTGAACACCTTACTCATGCCGCACTGCGATGCCACAGCTTCCAGACGCGCGCTCATAGCGTCGAAGAGGGGGCCCTCGGTCTCGGTCCGCTCATAGACGATTGTCAGCTTGAACTGTCGTGCCGTCACCGATTCCACGAGGATCACTTCGCCGCGCGGGTTTGCCTCCAGGTTACGGGTCGTCTTATTGAAGAACTGCCGCGACAGCGCCACGTGTTCATCGTCGATACGGTGGACGATCGACAGCTCCGTGATGTTCGGCACGCCATCGATCGAAACCGTGGCGACGGTCGCCGGGACGATTCCCTGAAAGCAATCCTCAATCTGCGACAAGGGGACCGCGAACGAAGTCGTCACAGCTTCCCTCCCGCGCCCGGTCCCGGCGTCTGGTCGAAGATCTCTTCCACAATGAATCGCACCCTGACCACCTGCGCCGACCACATGTTGCGGACGACGTGCTTCGGGTACCCAATTTCGTTCGCGGCCTCCGCGAAGCCCATGCGATGCCGCTCGATGACCGACCAATCCTCGGCCTGCGGATCGCCGATCTCAACGCAACGGCCTTTGAGCTGCACCGAGCGCAGCGTGTGGACATGTGTAAAGCAGACTGCGATGCGCCCGTTGTCGCGCAAGTTGGCGATGGCTGCGGCGGCCGAAGGTCGGTCAAGAAAGAGCTGAATCGAGGCGCCATCCTCGTTGACCGTAGGGCCCCAAGCCCGCACACCGCTGGGCACGAGGTCGTCGCTGGTCGTCCCGACAGAAACTACTCGGTCGACTTCCAGGAAGCTTTTGAGTTCTGCGTCTATTACCGCCACCGCGGCCGTTCACTCCATTACCAGACTCGAAATCCGGTACTTAGGAAGAATTTAAGAATTCCGTACGGAGTCTATCAGAATTCATTACGCATGAATTAGGAAACAGGGAAGTTTCTTGCTTCTTTTCTGCTAGCAGGCCAGGCAACAACCGCCGGCCAACAAAATGCAAACAAGGAGACACTCCGATGACAATGACAATCTCTCGCCCCGAGGTCCAGACCGCTATCGATGTCAGCGCCTACGCCCCGGCAAAGCCCCCCGTTCACCACGAACCGCTCAAGATCGCTGAAGACACCTACGTCATCCGCGACACCTTCAACGAAGGCTCGGCCCCCTTCTTCGCCTACGTCAACTCAATGCTGATCACCGGCGAGCAGCCCGTTATCGTCGACACTGGCACCGTCGCCAACCGTGAGAACTGGCTCAACGACGTCTTCTCCCTCATCGACCCCAAGGACGTGCGCTGGGTCTTCATCTCCCACGACGACCACGACCACATCGGCAACCTGCCCGAAGTCCTGGCCCTTTGCCCCAACGCCACGCTGGTCACCAGCTGGTTCCAGCTCGAGCGCCTGGCCGGCGACCTCAACCTCCCCATCGACCGCATGGTCTGGGTTGACGACGGCGGCACCTTCGACGCCGGCGACCGCGTCCTCGCCGCCATCCGCCCCCCGCTGTTCGACTCGCCCACCACCCGTGGCCTCTACGACCCGAAGACGGGCGTCTACTGGGGCGCCGACGCCTTCGCGGCGCCCGTCTCCGTGGCCATGGACGACGTGTCCGGCTTGCACCCGGAGGAGTGGCGCCAGGGCTTCTCCATGTTCAACATCGGAAACTCACCCTGGCTCGAGATGATCGACGCCGTGAAGTTCAACAAGTCGGTCCAGCGCGTCTCCTCCCTTCATCCGAAGGCGATCGCTTCCGGTCACACGCCCGCGATTCTCGGCCCGTACGTGACCAGCGCCCTGGACATGACCTTCAACCTGCCCGGCCAGCCTCTCCCGGTCTTCCCCGGCCAGGCCGACCTCGAAGCGATTCGCGCTCAGCTAATCCACGACTAGGTCACAACGCGCCGCGACCCGGCCGAGACGTCGCGACCGTGCAAAAGGAGCCTCCCTTTCTGGGAGGCTCCTTCGTGTCTGGGTTAGAATCGTCGCCGGCACCGCACCAGCAACTAGAAGGACGTAACCATGGCCCTCAAAGATGAGATGGAGTTCGGCTTCGTGCTGCCCTGCCGCTCCTGGGATCCGATCGATATGGAGAGCGTGCGCCGCACCGCGGTCCGCGCCGACGAGTTGGGCTTTCGTGACCTCTGGGTCACCGAAAACACGCTGGACGACTCCTACTCCTTCGACCCCATGGTCATCCTCACCTACGCCGCCGCCATCACCACGCGCATCCGCCTCGGCGTCTCAGTCGTCGTCCTGCCGCTGCACAGCCCGATCCATGTCGCGCACCAGGTCGCCACGCTCGACTACGTCAGCGGCGGCCGCGCCGTCCTCGGCATCGGTCTCGGCCGCGCCGCGCACTACGCCGACTTCGGCGTCCCGTTGGAGCGCCGCGTCTCGCGCTTCAACGAGGGCGTCGACGTGATCAAGGCGCTGTGGACGCAGCCAACCGCTGACTATCACGGCGACTTCTTCGACGTCGACGGCGGCATGGCGCTCAAGCCCGTGCAGCAGCCGCACCCGCCGATCTGGCTCGGCGGCGTCCACCCCGCGACCCTCAAGCGCGCCGCCCGCATCGCCGATGGCTGGATGGGCGCCGGCGGCTCCAGCAAGCAGGGCCTCGCCGATGCCGTCCCGGTCCTCCGCGAAGCCCTCTCCGGGCAAGGACGCGATCCGTCGCAGTTCACCATCTCCAAGCGCGTCTTCATGGCGGTGCACGAAAACGCGGAGGCCGCCCACAAGGAGGCGCTGCGCTGGTTCACGGACGTCTACCACAACCCGGCGATGCTCGAGACCAACGGTTTCGCCGGCACGCCGGAGCAGCTACGCGAGTACATCGAAGAGGCCCAGGACATGGGCGCCACGCACCTCCTCCTCAACCCGATCACCCGCTACGAGGAGCAGGCCGACGCCATCGCCGAGGTAGTCGGACTCAAGGGTCAGATTGGCAGGCCGCAATGACAAATCAACTCCTGGACCTGACAGGAAGCGTCGCGCTCGTCACCGGCGGTAACAGCGGCATCGGCCGGTCGATCGCGCTAACGTATGCCAAGGCAGGCGCGGCCGTCGCCATCGTCGGCCGCAATCCTGAGAAGAACGCTGGCGTACTGGCAGAACTTCAGGCGCTGGGTGCGCAGTCGATTGCCATCAAGCTGGACATCTCAAACCGCGCCGAGATCGAGCCCGCCGTGCAGCAGGTCGAGCGTGAGCTCGGTGCGATTTCAATCCTGGTCAACAACGCTGGCACTGGAGCGGCCGGCGGCGTACTTACGCTCGACTTCGCTGACTGGGACAGGGTCATGGAGACGAACCTGACGGCACCGTTCGCGTTCTCAAGATGCCTTGCACCGTCAATGACCGCCCTGGGCCGCGGCAAGATCATCAACATCGCAAGCGCCTCCGCGTTCTACGGCTACGTGAGGCTCACGGCCTACGCCGTCTCGAAGGCGGCCCTCCTTCATTTGACGAAGTGCATAGCTGTCGAGCTCGGACCGTTCAACGTCCAGACCAACGCAATCGTCCCCGGCTGGACCGAGACCGACATGGCTGAACGCATGAAGCAAAGCCCAATGTACCCCAGGACGCTGGAGCTTACGCCGGCAGGACGTTGGGCCGTGCCGCAAGACATCGCAAACACAGCGCTCTTCCTCGCCTCACACGCGTCGGATTACATGAACGGCGCGACGCTGGTCGTGGACGGAGGCATGACCCTCACATACGCCGCCGATGGGGGCAACGCCGGACTTGGCGCAGACGCTCCAACCGCGGAGTGAGTTGCATCCCGCCGATTACCCTTCCGGAGCGGGATAGCGCGCGGCCATCACCCCGTAGGCCAGCGCGCCGATCTGCTGCCCCAGCGCCACGTCGCCGTACTCGCTTGGCACCTGCTCCGAGAGGAAGCTCAGCGCGTAGGCATACTCCTCATCGCCGCGCTGCAGCCGGATGATGCCCACGTCATTGTCGACGTAGCCGTTGCTGGCGATGAAGAAACCGTTCTTGTGGCTCACGGTCCCATCCGGGACCACCGCCGTCAGGTAGTTAAGCCCCGGCTTCACTTCGCCCAGCACCTCCAGCAGGTAGTCCCGCATCTCGCCTTCAACCACGTCTCCCGCCCATAGCGCCGCCAGCGCGCGATTCATCGATTCCGCCGTCACGTAGTTGTTGAAATCGATGCCCAGGCTGTGCTCATGGAACGCCGGAGGGTGATCGATCAGCACGTCGTCAAGCTCGAGCGACGCGATTAGCCGCTGCACGCGCCGCACACCTTCGGAGCCGTCGCCCTGTCCCGCGATGACGTAGAGTTCGCGCGCCGTCTTGGCGTTGCTGCTCCACGTCGTCGCGCGCACTAGCGCGTCCACTGTCTCTAGCGAATGGCGCCCGGCCGCCGTGTCCGCCGCAACCTGGTACAGGACGAAGAGGTTCAGCACGCACCCCGACAGCTGGCGCTCGCCGCCTCTAACGCTGACCGTCTCCCCCGTCTGCAGGTCGGTGACAGCGACCGCATAGACGCCCGGCACCCAGTACGTATCGACCGCCGCCTGCATCGCGGTCCGCAAATCGAGCATGTCCCGTCCAATGGCCGATTCGTCCGTGAACGGCTTCGGCGCCGCGGTCGGCGAAGGCGTCGGTTCGGCTACCGGCGTCCGCGTCGGCGCGATTGTTGGAGGTGTTGTCGCCTCAGGACGCGGCTGCGTCGGGCTCGGAGCCGCGATCGTTGAGTCAGATGAGGCGCTATCGCTCGACGCCGAATCGTCCTTCGTGCAGCCAACCAACAGCGTCAACAACGCAGCGGCCAGCGCAACTCCGATTAGCGGCTTCGTAAACGTCATTCCGCAGTCATTATCGGCGGATAAGACTGACTCACAATTGGAGACGGGCTACTCGTAGGTCAGGGCGCCGCGGCCCAGCAGCTTCTTGTCGATGATGTCCTGGAAGATGCTCTCGACTTCCGTGAAGTGCTCCCGCCGGCCAACCACCGGCTTCACCAAACCGCGCGCCATAATCTCCATCGTCTCGATAAACTCCGCGCGCGTCGAATGTCGCGAGCCCGTGATCACGTACTCGCCGCCGATCAGCCCCGAGCCGTTGAACGTCACGTTGCCTTGGCCGGCGCCGATAATCACGGCTCGCCCGCCCGTACCCAGGCTGTCGATCGCCGCCTGGAACGTCGGGCCGTAACCCGCGTAGTCCACCGCCGCGTCGACACCCTTGCCGCCGGTCAGGCGTTTCGCCTCCGCCGCCAGGTCAAAGCCGTCGCCGGTGAGGATCGTCTCGTCGGCGCCCCACTCGCGCGCCAGCGCCAGCTTGTCCTCCGTTACGTCCGCGGCGATCACACGCGCCCCGAACAACTTCGCCACCTGCACGCCGTGGATCCCCACGCCACCACCCGCGCCGATCATCAACACGGTGTCGTGTGGATTGAGCCGGGCGCGCTCCCGCATGCAGTGCCAGTTCGTGTTCACCGCATCGGCCGCGACCGCCGCCGCCTCGTAATCCAGTCCCTCCGGGATCGGCAGGAAGTTGCCGGCAGGCAGACAAACGTAGTCGGCGAAGCCACCGTCGCGGTGCACGCCAACGTAACCGGCGTGGTTCTCGCACAGCGTCTCGCGGCCGCCGCGACACCAGC
>DASTLN010000042.1:0-20453 GCA_035714925.1 Dehalococcoidia bacterium
GTGGCGCGATTTCTGGTCGAGCGCAATCTCGCGGTTACGGGTATCGATATCTCACCAAAGCAGATCGAGCTCGCGAAGAACAACGTCCCGGAGGCGCGCTTCGAAGTTGAAGACATGCAGTCGCTACGCGAAGGGGACTACGCGGTAGACGGCGTCGTCGCGATGTACTCAATCTTTCACATCGACCGACATGAGCACGAGCGGTTGCTGAGAACCTTGCACAGCTTCTTAACGCCAAGTGGCGCCCTGCTTGTGACCATGGGAGCGAGCGACTGGGAGGGTTCCGACCCGGACTTTCAAGGCGCAGAGATGCACTGGAGCCACTTTGGCCCGGAGCGCAATCGCGAGATGACAGAGGCTGCCGGCTTCACGATCGTGCTGGATGAGATCGATGAGAGCGGCGGTGAACGACATCAGGTAATCCTCGCGATCGCCTAACGTCATTGCGAAGCCGAAAGGCGCGACTTACGATTTATGTCGTGCCGAAATCCACACCGAAGCCGAAGCTCGACGAGTATCGCAAGAAGCGCGATTTCGCGAAGACGCCGGAGCCGCCGCCGGGCGACCCCGATGCGTCACAGCGCAACCTCGTCTTCGTGGTACAACAACACGCCGCGACGCGTATGCACTGGGACTTCCGGCTCGAGGTTGATGGCGTACTGAAGTCGTGGCCGCTGCCAAACGGTCCGTCCTTGGACCCAACCGTGAAGCGCCTGGCGGTGATGACGGAAGACCACCCCTACGAGTACCGCACCTTCGAAGGAGTCATTCCGAAAGGTGAGTACGGTGGCGGGCAGGTGATCGTCTGGGACGAGGGCATCTACACCCCGGACGAAGACGGCGAGTACTCCTGGGACGACAAGGAAGAGGGCTCGCGCAGGATGCTGGAGGGCATCGAGCGCGGCAAGCTGTCGTTCACGCTGCAGGGGCACAAGCTGCAGGGAAGCTTCACGCTAGTTCGGACAAAGTACGGCCAGGGCAAGAAGGACGAGGGCAAGAACTGGCTCTTCATCAAGCACCGTGACGCCTACGTCTCCGAGCGCGACCTGACGCTGGAGGACCGCTCGGTACGCTGCGGCCTGACAATCAAGGACCTCAAAGAGGGCCGGCTGCCGAATGCAGCCGCCGCCAGCGTCGAGTCGCACGCCAACGCGCGCGCCGCGCCGTTCCCGGATTCGAAGAAGGAACGCCCGATGCTGGCCAGCCTGGTCGACAAGCCGTTCGACCGCGAGGGCTGGTTGTGGGAGCCGAAGCTGGACGGCATCCGCGTCCTGGCCTACCTACGCGACGGCAAGGTGGAGCTACGTAGCCGCCGCGGCGTTGACATCACGAAGCAGTACCCGTCGTTGGTTGCCGCGCTGGGACGGCTGGCGGCGCAGTCGCTCGTCCTGGACGGCGAGATTTGCGCGCTAGACGCGGAAGGCGTGCCGCGATTTCAGCTACTGCAACCACGGATCAACCTGCTACGCGGGGACAACAGCAAAGTAGACGTCGAGAACCCTGTCGTGCTGTTCCTTTTCGACCTGCTCTACCTTGATGGCTTCGACCTGCGCGCGGTGCCGCTGCGGGAACGCAAGGAACTGCTGGCCGCGAAGGCGCTCGTGAGCGACCACCTGCGCCTGATGACCTGGATCGAGGGCGACGGACGCGACGTAGCCGCTGGGGCCGAGGCGCTGGGCTTCGAGGGCGTCGTGGGCAAGCGGGCCGACTCGCGTTACGAACCGGGACAGCGCAGCTCAAGCTGGGTCAAGGTGAAGAACGTCCAGCAGCAGGAGTTCGTCGTAGGCGGCTTCACGCCGGGGGAGGGAGGGCGTCGCAGCACGTTTGGCGCGCTGGCGATTGGCTACTGGGACGATGGCAAACTGCGCTACGCCGGCAACGTTGGCTCGGGGTTCGACGACGCGGAGTTGGCGGCGGTGCGCAAGGCGTTGAAACCGCTGGAGACGGCGGAATCGCGCTTTGAGGATGCCGTGGAGGGCGTGACGTTTACGAAGCCGGCGGTGGTGGTGGAGGTGAAGTTCGCCGAGTGGACGAAGGAGGGGCGCCTGCGGGCGCCTGTCTTTCTGGGGATGCGAGACGACATCGAGCCACGCAATGTGCGACGGGAGGTGGCCGAGAAGGCGTCGGCGGCACTCAAGGCGGGCCTTTCGACGATAGACGGGGCGAAAGCAGAGGTTGCTGCGGTAGGCGGCCCAAACTCGCTGGGCGAGGAGCTCCTGGCGCAGCTGGAGAACTCGAGAGCGAACTTCACGCTGGACGTCGACGGCGAGCCGGTAAAGCTGACGAACCTGGACAAGCCATTTTGGCCCTCCCATGGTGACACGCCCGTGCTACCAAAGCGCGAGCTTATCCGTTATTACGTCAAGTTGGCGCCCTTGCTGCTGCCCCATCTGAAGGACCGGCCGCTAACGCTGACACGCTACCCCAACGGCGTCGAGGCAAAGCCCTTCTACCAGAAGCACTACGAGCAGCCGCTGCCGCGTTTCATAGAGACGGCGCGCATCTGGTCCGGCAGCAACCAGAAATCAGACGACTACATCCTCTGTAACAACCTGGCAACCCTCGTCTGGCTAGGCCAGCTAGCCGACCTCGAGCTGCACGCATGGATGTCGAGGACGGACCCGGAGCCCGATGCCCACGGCCGCGGGCTCGACTTCGCAACATCCGAAGAGACGCTGGACGCGTCGTCGCTCAACTACCCGGACTTCATGGTGTTCGACCTGGACCCGTACATTTACTCTGGCAAGGAAGGTAGAGGCGAGGAGCCAGAATACAACAAGCGCGGTTGGGAGAAGACCGTGGAGGTTGCGCAGTCGCTGAAGGCGCTGCTGGATCAGCTCAAGCTGTCGTCGTTCGTGAAGACGAGCGGCAAGACGGGGCTGCACGTCTATCTGCCAACGCTGCGCCACTACGACTACGACGAGATCCGCGCCGCGACACAAACCATCGGACGATTCCTTGTGCAACAGCACCCAAAGGACGTCACGCTGGAGTGGGACACCTCGAAGCGCAAAGGCAAGGTCTTCTTCGACGCGAACCAGAACACGCGCGGCAAGACCTTGGCGGCACAGTATTCGCCACGCCCGACCCCATGGGCAGGCGTGTCGACGCCGATCACGTGGGCCGAGCTGGCGAATCTGGACCCTACGAGCCTCAGCTTATTGACGGTGCCTGAGCGAGTCGCGAAGCAGGGCGATCTGTGGCGCGACATTCTGAACCACAAGAGCGACCTCTCGTCACTGCTGTCCGGTTAGGGCGATCACCACTAGGCGCTCACGTCGCCGATGCCGAAAATACGAGTCAGGAATCCACGTATGAGCAAGGAAAACTCAGCACTGCTTGTCGAGCTGCTCCTGGATGGGGTGCGTATCGAAGGTTATTGCAGCCAGGTGGAGCTTCGCAGGAGGCTCTCCGAGGTGTTAAATACGCCGGGCGACGTGATCGAGCTGGACGACGCTGTGGCAAAGATGACCACAGGGGAGCCCCTGAAAACACCGAGCATTACGGTAGAAAAGAAAGCGATCATCGCGGCGATTCCCTGGGAAACGACCGCGCAAGACCGACAGCGGGCACTTGCGACGTCGATGACCGGCCGCGCCAAGACAATTCAACTCCCTGTGGTCGTCATTTCACCACCGCTCGTCATCGCGGGGACGGCTCACTTGCCGGGTGGCTTCGGCACAAGTGTGTTGCGTGCCGATCCAAACCTGTTCGCGCATTTCTTCTCGATGACCGGCGCACGTATCACTCTGGAGGACGGAGCGTTTCTCGACGCGCCGGTGGTCCTGGTAAACCGTGATGCCGTTTCTGCGATGGCGCAAACGGCGGAACCGACGAAGCTCAGGCTGGTCGCCTAGCGCGCCGCTCGAACGAAGCCCTAGACGCGCGAGAAGGCCGCCTTCATGTCGCGGTGAGCCTGCCAGATCTCCTCGGGGAGGCCGGTGAACTGTGAAAGGTGCTCCTCGCGATTGATCATTTCCTGCTGCCACAGCTCCTGGTTGATGCTGAGTACCCGTTCGAGGTCAGAATCGGCGATGTCGAGGCCCTGCAGGTTAAGCTCGTCCTGCCGTGGCAGGATGCCGACGGGTGAGAGTTCGCCCTGGGCCCGGCCTTCGGCGAGATCCATGAGCCAGAGCAGCGCACGCAGGTTTTCGCTGTAGCCGGGCCAGATGTAGCGGCCGCCGGCGTCGCGCTGAAACCAGTTGACGTGCGCGAATATCGGCTTCTGGCTGGCACGCCCGAGCACGTTAAGCCAGTGTTGGGCGTAGGCAGCTTCAGAATAGGACAGGAAGGGCCGCATTGACATCGGGTCGTAGCGCAGGACGCCTTGCTTACCTTCGGCAGCGAACGTGGCCTCAGCACCCAGCGTCAGGCCGTCATAGACGCCCTCGGCGTTCCCGCGAATAGCGCGGATCAGCGGCTCACGTTCGCGTACGCGGCCGCCGAAGATGATCGCGTCGATCGGCACTCCCGCGCCCTCGTTGGCCTCGGGGCTGAGGTTGGGCACGTTGGCCAGCGTGGTCGTGAACCGGCTGTTTGGATGCGCCCACTCATCGCCGTCGGCGCCGGAGCGCCGGCGGTCTGCGGGACGGTCGCTGATCGCGTCGCCGCGCCAGTCGAGCCAGCCGGAGACATCCTCGGGTGGCTCCGAGGTGCGACCTTCCCACCAAACCTCTTTCGTATTCGGGTTGTACGCGACGTTGGTGAATAGCGCCCTGGACCCTTCGCCAGATGCGTAAACGGCGTTGGGGTTGGTCCCCTCGTTAGTGTCCTTGGCCACCCCGAAGACGCCGAACTCGGGGTTGAAAGCGTAGAGACGACCATCGCTTGGGTTGACGTATATCCAGGCGATGTCGTCGCCGAAGAAGTAGACCTCGTACCGGTCCGCCAATGAGGCGGGTGGATGCATCATGGCCAGGTTTGTCTTGCCGGAGGCGCTGGGGAAACCGCCGCAGATGTGGTACACGCGACCAGTCTGCTTATCGCGGATGCCGATGAGCATGAACTGCTCGGCAAGGAAGCTGTCCGAGGCGTAACCATCGTAGGACGCCTGGCGCAGGCCGTGCGCGATCTTGCCTAGCAACGCGTTGCCGCCGTATGAAGAGCCGTAGTGCAGAAGCAGGCGCTCGTCCGCCACGGTCGCGAAGTAGCGCTTGTCGTTGGGCGTGCCCTGTTCGAGGTTATCGAGGTCGCCGGTGACGTGGACGCCGCGCACGAAATTGGCCTGATCAGGCAGCCGATTGAGAAACTCGACGCCGACGCGGGCCATGCGGATCATGTGCAGCGCAACGACTCGGCTGTCGGTAAGCTCGACGCCTGCGGCCCATTGGTCAAGCGGCCCGCCGGGCGGCGCCATGAGGTAAGGCAGGACATACATCGTCTTGCCGCGGGAGCCGCCGGCCATTAGCGCCTCGACCCTGGGCTTGAGCTCAGCGCTGTCGGCCCAGTTGTTGTAGGCGCCCTTATCTTCAGGCTTACTCGTGGCGACGAAGGTGCGCTCCTCGGAGCGGGCAGTGTCCTTGGAGTAGGAGCGGGCGAAATAACGACCACCGGCGACCTCGAAGATCTCACCGGCGGCCAGTGCTTCCTGCAGCAGCCTGGCATCGTCTTCAGCGCTCACCACTTCGACGGCAGCGGGGTCGAGGTGCGCGGTCCAGCGCTTGACGAAGGCCTTGACGGCGTCGTTGGTAACGCCCTTCGCGACCATCGTCGCTTCGATTTCGGTTTCTTGCATGGAGAGTCCTCGCTCGCACAGCGGCCCCAACACGATCAAGTCTGGGACAGGGTTTAGCAGAATCATCTGCCCGTGGCGGTTTAGAGTCAATCGTTAAAGACAGGCGTAAGCGAAAGGGTAGCAGATATGCTCTTTTGGAGGACGCAGCTAACTTGCGTTAGAGGTGGAAGGCACCAAAACCCGGATTGCGCGTCTCGGGCAGCGGGTCGTCTTCTTCGATCGAAGGCGTGGACTCGGAGTCCTGTTCTGGTAAGTGCACCGGTTCGGTGGAGACGACGATCTGTGGCTTCTCGCGGAACAAATCGACGAGTCCGTCAGGCACGATACTGCCGGTGACGAAGAAGTGCAGGAGCAGCACGACAAAGAGCCCGTCCAGGATGAGCTGATGTGGCTGCCGCCGGTGTCGAATCTTGTGCATCATACGTTCCACGGAACGGTGGGACTCAGGCGGAAAGAGTACGACAATACACAGATTTTGGCGAGCGATTTAGTGAACTTTGTTGCCGTTAGGCAGCGCGTAGCCTGCGTGTTGTGGTGCGAAACACCGCATTAGCGCTACGGGCCAAACCCACGGCGGGACCGCGAGCATAATCGAGGCCGAGGCTTTTCAATTTGGTGAGGCTTGCTTCCTCTGGCACGCCATCAGCTACGACGACCGCGCCGAGTCCGCGGGCCATGTGAACTGTCCCGCCGATAAGCACATCGAGGGAGGGATTTTCCCGAAGCTCCCTGACAAGCGCAGAGTCGAGCTTTAGACAATCGATCGGGAGCGCGGTGAGGATTTGTGCGAGCGCAGAGTTGCTGGACTCCGTAACCTCGAAACGATAGCCGGCCGAACGCAGCGTCTCGATCGAGCCTTCCGCGCCAGCCATCGCATCGAGACCGGTTAGCTCAAGAATGAGCGGAGTGGTGTGAGCGGCGCGCACTGCGCCGAGGTCGAGCAGGCGCCTCAGGACGTCCGGATGGGCCAAGGAGTCGACAGACAGCTCGAAGCTGAGTCCGGCGCCGGCGGAAATGAATGAAGGCCGCCGGGCCAGAGCGATCGCCTCGCGCAGAAGCCAGCGATCAAGGGCAACGGAGAGGCTCGCCTGCTGCGCCAGCGTGCCAATGTCACGGCTGGACAGCACCTGGCTGCGGGAACCTGTCATGCGGATCGTGAGCCGGTAAATGACTGGCAGGCCTGCGTGTAGCGGCAGCGTCTTTTCCGCGTAGAGCTTGCCCTGGCTCTTTGAGATTGCGTTGCGCAGCTGCGTTTGCCAATGGCCGCGGGTCAGAAGGCGGCTCTGGCGCTTGAGACGTGGAGAGTAAACCCGGAGGCTGCTGTGCTTGTAAGACTTGGCTTCATACAACGCAAGGTCGGCGGCGCTGAGCAGTTCATCACTGGTGGTCGCGTGCGCGGGATAGAAGGCCACGCCCATGCTGCTTGTGAGAGATACGTGATGTCCGGTGGCGACATAGTCATTGCCGGAGAGGTGATGCAACGTACGGTTGGCCATTTGCATCGCCTGGGGCGGCGTGACTCCAGGCAGCAGGATAGCGAACTCATCGCCGCCGAAACGGCCAACCATGTCGCCAGTGCCGGAGTCTGCGAGGACACGGGCGACCTGGACCAGGACCTCATCGCCCGCCTGGTGACCCAAGGTGTCATTGACCTCCTTGAAGCCATCGAGGTCAAGAAGAAGCAGGGCGCCGCGGGCGTGCTCAGTCTCGGCGAGACAGGCGTCAAGTTCCTCCTGTATCTTGCGGCGGTTCATCAAGCCCGTCAGTGAGTCATAGTTAGCGAGCCGGAGGAGCGCGGATTCGAATCTGCGGCGTTCCGTCACGTCACGCCAACTCCAGACGCGGCCGGCGACTTCACCGTCGACGATCGGAGGCTTGGAGTAGAACTCG
Source organism: Dehalococcoidia bacterium (assembly GCA_035714925.1). Lineage (GTDB taxonomy): Bacteria > Chloroflexota > Dehalococcoidia > DSTF01 > WHTK01 > WHTK01. The sequence goes on from DASTLN010000042.1 coordinate 7,625, forward strand.
AGGAAGCGGCCGTCACGGAGCTCGACCGAGCCAGACTTTTCGGCCGTTGGGTCAGCCGACGTCTCCTCCATGACCCGCCGAAAGCCATCAGCGTCCTTGAGCCTTTCATTTAAGGCAGCCCTGGTACGCTCAGCAGTCATGGTCGGAACGTCCTCTATCCTCCAGAGTTCGGCGAAGCGGTGGTTATGACTGACGATTTCGCGGGCGCGGTTGATAACCACTATGCCATCGGTCGTGGACTCAAGTGTCGCGGCCTGGATAGACATGGCGTTGCGAAGACGCTCTTCAGCAAGCTTTCTAGCTGTTATGTCTACTACATAGCCGGTGGAGAAGGGGCCAGAGACGGCAGCCGGCCCTGTCAAGACAATTGGTTGCACGCTGGCCATGATCCAGCGAATGCCGTCATTCGGCGTCTCGATGCGGCATTCCACTGGTAGGGCTGGTGAGCTGCCGGTCTTCTGACTCTTCCGAACATAGTCTATGACTTGCTCGCGGTCCTCATCGACTACGTACTGACCCCACGCGGAGCCCACAAGCTCGGCGGCAGGACGGCCAAGGAGGGAAGCGAAGCGCTCGTTGACGAAGTAGAGGATGCCATCGCGTTCAAGGTAGATGCCGGCAGGCGCGCTATTGGCGAGAATCGTAAAGACGTCGTGGGTCTGGCGAGTGAACTTGATCAGGCGGCCCATGTGGACGTAGAAGTCCTGTCCCGTTTCGGCGTCGTGAATCGGCGAGATCATGACGCCTTCGTCGTAGAGCGACCCGTCTCTTTTGCGGTTGGTAAAGACGAAACGGAAGGAGCCGCTGGCACGAAGCATCTCCCACATCCCGGCAAAGACGGCTTCCGGATGGGAGCCAGAAGCCAGGATCGTCGCACTCTTGCCCACAGCTTCGGCGGGCGTGTAGCCCGTCATTTCTTCGAACGCACTGTTGGCGTAACGGATAACGCCGTCCGCATCCATGATGTACACGCTGTCGGCGAGCTGGTCGCAAAGGCTTGCGATCGCCGCGGAAACGCTCGATCCAGGCTCACTGCGCGTCTTTTTCAAAACTCTCATTCGATCCGGGATAATCCCTACGGGAACTCCCACCTCTGAGTAAGGTATCGACAGTTCGGAGACTTCAGAGCAGTCATGAGTGCTGGAAACTGGTGGCAACCTGCGCTATGGTTCGCCTATGGCAAAGACATTCAGTGTTTCAGCCGTTACGCCGGTTATCGGTGGGGAGATCAGCGGTCTCGATCTGAGTGAGGCGCCGGACGAATCGACGTTCGAGCAGATACAAGACGCGCTGACGGAACATCAGGTCCTGTTCTTCCGCGGCCAGGACATCTCTGTCGAGGCGCAAATGGCGCTCGGGGCCTGGTTTGGTGAGCTTGTCGCACACCCTAACGACCCGGGTTTGGAGGCTCATCCCGAGGTCATGATCATCCACGCGGACGAGACCTCGAAGCGCGTGGCGGGCGAGACCTGGCACTCCGACGTCTCCTGCGAGGAAGAGCCACCGATGGGCTCGATCTTGCGCATTCACACGCTGCCAGATACGGGCGGCGACACATTGTTCGCGAGCATGTACGCGGCCTACGAGGCGCTCTCAGAGCCGATGAAGCGCTTCCTGGACGGGATGACAGCGATTCACGACGGCGCGCCTTACTATCACAGCGTCAATGCGCGAACCGGCCGTGACGATAAAGGCCGCGAGTACCCGCATGCAGAGCACCCCCTCGTCCGCACACACCCGGTGAGCGGGCGCAAGGGTCTGTTCGTCAACTCGATGTTCACGACGCACATCGTGGGGCTACCCAAGAGGGAGAGCGACGCGATCCTTGGCTTTCTTTACGAGCACATCGCACAGCCGCAGTTCCAGTGCCGCTTCCGATGGGCGAAAAACTCGATGGCGTTCTGGGACAACCGCTGCGTGCAGCACCAGGCGATCTGGGACTACTGGCCTCAGACGCGTTCCGGCTATCGCGTGACGATCAAGGGCGAGCGCCCGGTTTAGCGGCTGCGGTTTGATCCCGCCCGAATTCGAAGACGACGACCCGAACGACCCTTCGCACCGCGATTACGACCTGTCGAATTCGGCGCCGTACGACTTCGACGAGCCGTACGAGAAACCGTGGTTCCTGCGGCGCTGGTTGCTGCTTCTTGTGTCTCTGATCGTGCTGGCCGGTCTGCTATTGCCATACGCGCTGCGTTTCTAAGACCCGGTTGCCTCTGCAAAGCACGCAAATGCGTAGCGTTGGAGCACGTGAAACGGGACGGCGAACGCCGTCCCGTTTCTTTGCTTACCCGATCGGCCTAGAAGACGGTGACGGGGCAGTTGACCACGATGTCGGTCTGCGCTGTCTCCATGCCGGCCGCGCGGACGGCGTCGGCCGAGGTGTACGTGTTCGCCTCATAGTCGTCGCCGACTGTGACCAGGTTGACGCGCCAGAAAGCGCTGTAACCTACGTCATCGGGGACGGAGTCGATGATGTTCATCTGGCCCTCGACAAACTCGGGGTTGCCGTCGGCGTCCATGCCAGTGATGAAGGCCCAGATTGGGATGGCGACCGGCGCGTTCGGGCCGAAGTCCGGGTAGAAGGCCTCTTCACCGTTGAGCCAGCCCTGGGTCAGTGCCTCGCCGCCCTCGAGCGTGGTTCCTGTCTCGACGATGGGGCAGTTGACGAAGATGTCGGTCTCCGTGACCGCGAAACCGCCTGACATCACGTCCGCGACGGCCTTCACCGAATCCGCCTCGTACGCGTCGTCGACGGTAACGAGGTTGACGCGCCACAGGTCGCTGTAGCCGTCGTCGCCGGGTTTCACCGCAACGATGTTGTGCTGGCCCTCGACGAACTGGGGGTTGCCGTCAGCGTCCATGCCGGTAATGAAGGCGTAGATCGGTGCGGTCGCGATCGAGTTGCCCTCAGCGAGAGGCGTATTGGCGCCGAAGTCGTAGTACTTTACCTCGGCGTCGCGGTACCAACCGGCGACCAGTGATAGCTCGTTGCCACCGCTGGGCGCTTCTGCCGCGGTCGTCGCCGTTGCCTCTGGGACGCTCGTCGGCGCGCCGTTCCCGGACGAGCCCGACGAACTCCCCGAATCGTCATCGTCGCCACCGCAGGCGACCAGGAATGCGCCGGCAGCGATACCCATCGTGCCGACTTTGATGAATGAGCGCCTCGAGAGGCCCCTGCTCAGGTCTGGTCCAGTAGTCAATGCATCCTCCTAGTAGATGAGTGGATGCACACCACGCTAGGCGGCAGAGCTTACATAGGTCTTACGCAGATTACGGATTCAGTGACAGCGTGACGGTTGTAAGCAATTCGTAATGCTGCCGCGTTACTCTGAGTGTGATGTCAGACCGAATCCTCGTGGTCGAAGATGAGGCGATCGTTGCCGAAGTCGTGGAACGCTTTCTGCGACGCGAAGGCTACGAAACGATGATCGTGGGCGACGGTCGCGAGGCGCTAAACGCGCTGGGAGTCTTTATCCCAGACCTGATCGTGCTGGACGTGATGCTGCCGGAGGTTGACGGGCTAGAGGTGTGCCGGCAGGTCCGGTCTCGCGGCGCGACGCCGATCATCATGCTGACTGCTCGCGGTGAGGAGACGGACAAGGTGCTGGGTCTGGGTCTCGGCGCCGACGACTACGTGACCAAGCCTTTCAGCCCACGGGAGCTGGCAGCCCGCGTGCAGGCCGTGCTACGCAGAGCGAAATCGCTCCCCGGGGCCGATGCCGAGATGCTGCGCTACGGCGCGCTGCGGATCAACGCTCGCACTCGAGTCGTCGACTGCGAGGGCGTTGATTTGAGGTTAACGGCGCGCGAGTTTGATCTACTGCTCTACCTGGCGCGAAACGCGGGACAGGTGTTCAGCCGCGACCAATTGCTGGACGCGGTCTGGGATTACGATTTCGCGGGAGACGCCGGAACCGTGACGGTACATATGCGCCGCCTGCGCGAAAAGATCGAAGAGGACCCGGCGCGGCCCCGCTATCTAAAGACGGTCTGGGGCGTGGGGTACAAGTTTGAACCGTAGCCTTTCTTCATCGCTGCATCTCGACCCACGCTGGCGCGCGCCGCTGGCGGGGCTGGCGATGCTATGCCTGGCGATCGCCGCGGCACTGGTCGTGGCGCACCTGACGATGGCTCCACCGCGAAGCGAGATGGTGTCGCTGGCGGCTTACCTGGCGGCTTCGGGCTCAGCGGCGGGGCTGATCGGCTGGCTCGCACTGAATAGCGGCTGGTCGAGCGCGCTAGGGCTGCGCGGCAAGGCCTTCGCGGGTTCGCTGATCGGCGGCGTACTGGGGCTCTTCAACGTCCTTCTGATCGCGCGCCTGATGTTCATTTCAACCGAGCATGACCTCTGGGTCGTGGCGGCGGCGATAGGGTTCAGCGTCGTTCTGATGACGGGATTCAGCATCGCGGTGGCATCCTCCGTGGCAGAGCGCGTCACGTTGATTTCGGACGCCGTGCGTGCGCTGGCGGAAGGGCGCGCTGTTCCCGACATGTCGCTCTCGGAATCCGACGAGGTGTCGAGGCTTGCGAGCGACGTCGAGCGACTTTCAAACATGCTGGACGCCTCGGAGCGCGAGCGAGCGCGCCTGGACACGCAGCGAGTGGAGCTAACGGCAGCGATTTCGCACGACCTGCGCACACCGCTGGCGAGCGTTCGGGCGATGGCGGAGGCACTGGCCGACGGGGTCGTCGAGGAAGAATCGGAGCGCGCCCGTTACTACGCGCTGATCCAGCGGGAGATCGAGCGCCTGGACCGCATGATCGGCGACCTGTTCGACCTGGCTCAGATTGACGCGGGCGCGCTGCGGCTCGAGAAGCGCCGGCTGCCGTTGCAGGAGATCGTGGCCGAGGTTGTTGAAGGGATGCGGCCGCAGGCAGAGCGCAGTGGTATTGAACTGCGCTTCGATGCCGAGTCGGAGGACTTGCCAGACGTAGAACTGGACGGAAATCGCTTCGAGCGCGCCGTTTCGAATCTGGTGCGCAATGCGCTGCAGCACACGCCGGAGGGCGGCGAGATACGCGCCGTGGTGCGTCAGGAAGACGGCTGGCTGGCGCTGGACGTCACGGACAACGGCGAGGGCTTCGACACGGGGCAGGCGGAGCAGGTGTGGAACCGCTTCTACCGCGGCGACAAGTCGCGCGGGCGTCACGGCTCGAGCGATGGTGCAGGGCTAGGCCTCTCGATTGTGAAGGGCTTTGTGGAGGCGCACGGCGGGCGCGTGGAGTGCAGTTCGGCGCCGGGCAAGGGCGCCACGTTTACGGTCCGGCTGCCGTTAGGTTAGCAAGCTCTCGGCTGCTGCTGGAGCGTCCTTCTCCTTGCGGGGAGGGGTGAAGACGAGACCAGCCGATTCCGAATCAGACGTATCGGAGGACGCGAGATCGCCGCGTCGCCAGGCGTCTACGCTATGACTTGATCGCTTAGACGAAGAGCGGCGCCATCTGCCGGCGCTCGACGAGGGCTCGCATCGTGGCGTCGTCGGGAGCGCCGAAGGCGCGTTCCGCGGCGTCGAGGACTTTGGGCAGCAGCGTGACGTCGCTGGCCGTGTTGAGATAAACGCCCGGGCGGCCCAGGACGTAGCTCACCGCGAGATCGATGTCTTCCTGCTCCTGGAGCGGCTCGTACCACGTGCTGGTCGTATGGTCCTTCTCGCCCCAGGGCGCCATGGTGATCCCCTTGATCGTCTGCACGGCTACATTGCGCTCCTGGCATATCGCCAGCAACGCCTCGAAGTCGCGGGCGTAGTCCGGGTTCTGCATCATGGTGAAGTTGTACGGCAGCAACACGGAATCGAAGTCGTGGCGTTCGAGGCTGCGCATGTGCATCTGCGGCGCCAGGACACCGTGGCCCGTGACGCCGACGAAGCGCGCGAGGCCTTGCTCCTGCGCCTCGATGACTGCCTGGAACGCACCGCCGGGCGACATCGCGGTGTTCCACTCGTCGGGGTCCGTCAGGTTGTGGAGCTGAATCAGGTCGACGTGGTCGACGCGCAGCCGTTCCAGAGAGCGACGAATCTGGTCGCGCGCAGCCTCGTAGGTCCGCTCGCCCGTCTTGGTGGCGAGGAAGAAGTCGCCGCGGTGCTGCTCCATCCAGGGGCCGAGTCGCAGCTCAGCATCGCCGTAACTTGCGGCGACATCGATGTGGTTGATGCCGTGATCGAGCAACAGCGGCAACGTGGCGTCGGCGACCTCCTGGCTGACGCGCATGAAGGCGGCAGCGCCGAAGATGGTCCGGGTGCTTTCGTGGCCGGTGCGTCCGAAGCTGAGCTTTTCGATCATGACTGGGCCTCTCTAACGCGGCAAAGGTTTCGCGAAGCTTAGCTCATGGCCGTCGGGGTCGAGGATGTGGAAGTAGCGTTCATGCCAGGAGGCGTCCGCGGGTCCCGTCTCCGGGTGGAGGCCCGCGGTCAGCGCCGCTTTGTAGATGGCGTCAACGTCCGAGACGCAGAAGATCGTGCGTCCCCACGGCGAGCCGGGCGTGTAGCCGGGGCGCAGTGCGAGATTGAGGTAACCGTCGCCGACTCGGAACGAGGTGAAGTCGCCATCCGGGCCGCCGTGCAGCACTTCGAAGCCGAGACGATGGTAGAAGTCTACGGCGCGCTGCATGTCGGCGGTGGCGAGGGTAATAGCGCTGATCTTCTCCAGCATCGGCTAGAAGAACGGGAAGCCAGCCTCGTCGCCGAGGATGATGCGGCCGGCGGCCTCGATGGTCATCGTGCCGATCATCACGTGCGCCGAGGCGGTGTGAATGTCGCGGAACTGTCGCGAGATCGGGCTAGCGTTGAAGATGCCGGTGGTCGCCACGGCGGCGTGCAGCCCGTCTACGGCCTGCAGGCTGGCCTTCATGGCGTGACTCGTAGCGAGTCGGACAGCAGCCCGGAGTTGCACGTCATTCTCGCCGCCAAGCGCGCCCTGCCAGAGCCGCCACGACGTGTCGTAGAGGTAACTCGCGGCGGAATCGACCAATGCCGTGGCCTCGGCGATGGCCGCCTGCATCCGTGGCACGTCCTTCATCATCACGCCGCCCCAGCCGTGCTTCGTCATCGCGACGTCTATTGCGCTGTCGATGGCGCCGCGCGCGACGCCGAGAGCATGCGTACCGTGGTTGATGAAAACGAGTGGCTCGAAGCGGTAGAGCGGCCAGCTATGGACAGGCTCCGTAACAAGAACCTGGAAGCCGCGCGAGGCCGGAACGAACGTGCCTTCGGTACTGAAATCGTTGCTTGCGGTGCCGCGCAGGCCGATCGTGTCCCAAGTGTCGATGATTTTCGTCTCGGATGCGGGAAAGAAGCACATGCGCGAGACTTCGTTGCCGTTCGCATCGAGACGTGGCTTTTCGCCGTCATAGACGACGCACTCTCCGGCGAACCACGTGGCGTGGCTACTGCCGCTGGCGAAGGGCCAGCGTCCGGAGACGATGAAGCCGTCCGCGGGCTGCCTGGTCGCAACAGCGCGACCGATGGGACGAGCCGTGCCGGCGACGATGCCGCCGTTGCCATAGACCTCAATGGCGTCTTCCTTCGGGATGAAGCCCGCGAAGCTGCAGGACTGCGCGGCGAGCATGACGCACCAGCCGGCGGAGCCGTCGCCGCGCGCGATCTCTTCAACGATGCGGCCGGCGGTAACGGGGTCGGCTTCCTGGCCACCAAGGTCGCGTGGCAAGAGGGCGTGGAAGAAGCCAGCCTCACGCATCTTATCGACGAGGTCGGTCGGGAGCTTGCGCTCGCGATCGATTGCATCCGAGTAGTCTCGGACGCGGGGTGAAAACTCGCGCGCTTTGAGCAGCAGCGGGTGGTCGTCAGTGGGTTTGTGAGTGGTCCGGTTCACCGCGATCATCCAGAGGGCTCCTTGTGATGGCGAAATCGATCAGGCCCTGATGATAGGACGCGGAGTGCTCAGAGGGTAGGGTCGCTCAGGCGGAGCCGGACTCGACTCTGAAGGGGACCCGGTGGTAGGCGGCAGCGCCATCCGGATAGGGATCGACGGAGTCCGGCTTCTGAAGCTGACCCGTGCCGTCCGTGGCGCGAGCCAACAAGGCTCCTTCCCCGAGGGGTGGATTGTGCCATTCGTACTCCCAGAGGATCCAGGTATACGGTGAGAGAGGAGGTTTCAACTTCGCTTCGTCCCAGCTGCTGCCCCCGTCCGTCGAGATTTCAACCTTGCTGATGCCGCGATCGCCGGAGAAGGCGACTCCCTGTACCAGGAGGTCGTCAGGCGTCACAGTCATGCTGGCTCCAGGCACGTCGATGCGTACCGTCGTATTCATCGAGGCTTCCTGGCTCCAGCCGCGCTGCTGCCAGAAGCCGAGCTGCTCGTCTTCCAGCAGTATGATCTCGATAATCCACTTGGGGTGCTTCATCCCGTATTTCCCAGGCGTGAGCAGACGCAGCGGGAAGCCATGCTTGGAAGAGAGCTTCTCGCCGTTCATCTGATAGGCCAGGAGTGTCTGCGGGCGCATCGCGAACTCCAGCGGAATCGAATCCGTGTAGTCGTCGGCGCAGCGCAGGAAGACGTGGTTCGCTGTTGGCAGGACACCTGCCTGCCCGATGACAGTGCTCAAGGGCACGCCGCGCCAGAGGGCGTTACCGATGAGCTCGCCACCGACCTCATTGCTGATGCACTGCATCGTCGTGTACTGCTCCTGCGAGGGCATCGCGAGCATGTCTTCGTAATCCAGCTTGAGGACACGCTCCGTGGCGCCGCCGACCTGTAGACGCCATGTAGACCCGTTCGGCTCAGGGTCAATCAGATTCTTCGAGATGATGTAAAACTCGTCGGTCGGTGTGACCTCCGGGGACGCCTGACCGCTGCGCGAGCGCTGCACTCCACCACCAGACGCGTCGTCGATAGCGCGGCCGATCACGATGATCGCCAGACCGGCCAACGCGACGCCGGGTATTCGGGTCAAGAAACGCCGGCGCGATGCGCTCTCTACAGTGCCTTCCGTATCACTCAGCCCGCCGAGCGACTGCAGCCCGGCGACGCTGGCGTAGATCGCGCTGAACAGGACTGTCGCGAAGGCGAAATCGAGCCAGCCGGTGTATTGCCCGAGTGTGGCGGTGGTGATCGAAATCAGGACGACGGCTATCAGCAGAAGGAGCAGGACGATGGCAAGCCCGGCGCCGATCGCGACGCGGGCCGTACCGGCGCCAACTCCGGCGTATCGCCGAACGCGCATCCAAACGATGACGTAGACAGCGAGTTGCGCCAGAAGGGCAGAAAAGAAGAAGAGCGCCTTGCCGTAGGGACCGAAGACGCCAAGCAGGGACGAGAAGTTCTCCCCGGGCAGGATCGACAGCATGGCGTCGAGCGATATCTCCGCGAGGAGCCGGGTCCCGGACAGCGTTCGCAGAAGCAGGGCGCCCGCAATCGCGACAAGCCCACCGAGCAACGGCGGCCAGAGGTCAGCGAGGATCGCGGTTCGATTCACTGCCATCATGGTAGCAAGCTTCGAGGCGAGCCGTGGTTAAGGAACGCGTAAGGATTGGCGACAGACGCAAAGACGCCCCGAATTGCCGGGGCGTCTCCGAGCCGTCTGAGCGGCGGTTAATGCCAGACCTTGCGGGCGACCTCCACGACGAGCTCCAGTTTCTTGCGCTGCTCCTCGGGTGTCACCGGGTTGCCGATGGCGACTGAGGCGAAGCCGCATTGCGGACTCAGCGCGAGGTCATCGATGTCCACGTATTTCGAGGCCTCTTCGATACGCCTGACGATGTCGTCCGCGGACTCGAGCTCGCCTGACTTTGTCGTGACGAGTCCGAGGACAACGACCTTGCCTTTCGGAATGAAGCGCAGGGGCTCGAAGCCGCCAGCGCGGTCGCTGTCGTATTCGAGCAGGAACGTGTCGACGTCGAGACCGCCGAAGACCTCTTCGGCGATGGCGTCGTAGCTGCCGCTGGTGTGCCAGCCGCCACGGCCGCCGTTGCCGCGGCAGAAGTGCATAGCGAGCATGAGGTTGCTGCGGTCGATGCTTTTGAGACACGCGTTGTCAGCCGCTATGTCGTCGCGGATCATCTGCTTGACGTCCCAGCCATAGGCTTTCATCTGCTCGACCCGCGAAGGGTCGATGTAGTCGGGGTAGTGAGGGTTGTCGAGCTGGATGTAGGGCACCCCCTCAGCAGCGAGCGCCTTTACTTCGGCGGCGATGATGGCCGTTACGTCGTCGAGGGCATCTTTGCGCTTCGGATAGGTGGCGTCAGATGTCCCGGGCTTGTAACCGCGTGTCGTCACGTAGGAGGCAGCAGGCATCGTTACCTTGAAGGGCGTGCCACCAGCGTGCTCTTTGACGAAGGGAGCCTGGTTACCGGTGAGGCGGCGCTTCGGGCTGAGCTTGCCGCCGATGACCTGGCCACCTCCCGCGGGCGGAGCCGGTCGCGAGGTCTCCTGGTTGCTCCATGTGAGGCGCAACGCGGCCTCGCCAGGGACGTAGCCATCGACGGAGGCGCTGAAGTCGCTGGCCCAGCCGGGACGGCGGAACTCCCCGTCGCTGATCACTTCGATGCCGACGTCCTTCTGCAGTTTGATCGCGTCGAGAATCGCCGTGTCCTCGATCTCGCGCACCTGTTCAGGGGTCATCTTGCCGTCGCGTAGCGCGGCGTGGGCGTCCAGCACAGCCTGGGGCCTGAGAAGGCTACCGACTTGCTCCGCGCGGTACTTGCCTGCCATGTATCCCTCCGTGTTATGTCGACTAAAGCCTTCAGAACTAGAGCTTGATGGATTTTCCTTCGCTGGCTGAGCGTTCGATTGCGTCGAGCAGGCGGTGTCGTATGACCGCATCGTTGAAATCGGGCGCGAGCGGCTCCCCCTTGGGCAGCGAGTCGGCGTAGCGCACGTAGGCCTGCGCCACGTTGCGCGGCGGGCCGTTGGGCGTGCCTTCGGGCGCCAGGTTGTAGCTGTCAGGCGGCGGCATTTCGCCCAGCGGGTCTTTGCCCCTGGCGCCGAGCAGTGTATTGGGGCCGATATTCGCCGAGTTCCCGGTCAGGACCAGCGTGCCTTCGCGACCGAAGATTTCAAGACGCGTGCCGCTTGGGCTGAACGGAACTCCTGCCACCTGGTAGGAGACCTCGGCGCCGTTGGCAAGAACGCCGGCCACCGAGACGACGTCCGGCGAGTCAACGGAGACCATCTCGCCCGTGTCGGCGTGCTTCCACTGCTTGATCTGGGTGGCGACTCGTCCGGTGACCTCGGTGAACTCGCCGAGAATGAAGCACATCGCGTCGAGCGGATGGCCTCCGGAAATCGTCATGACATTAGCGCCGTTCTTACGCTCGCCCTGCCAGATACGGCCCGGGCCGCGCTCCAGAGCCGCCTGCGCCGACACCGAGAGGTTGACGAAGAGCACATCGCCGATGTGGCCCTGCGCAACGAGGTCCTTTGCATACATGTACGTCGGGTCACTGCGCGCCTGCAGGCCGACGATACTGTTGAGATTGTTCTTCTTCGCGAGATCGTTCATCTCCTGTGCCTCTTTGAGGTTGGCGCCGAGAGGCCATTCGCAGAAGACCGCCTTGTTGGCCTTGAGGCCAGCCATGACGAGGTCATAGTGTCCGGGCACGCGCACGACGACCGCGATGAGGTCGACCTCAGGGTGGGCGGCCATCGCGTTGATGTCTGTAAAGGCGAGCTCGGCGCCGAACTTCTCCTTTGACGCCTGGGCGGTCTCTTCCCGCGTCGTGCAGACGGCCTTCAGCTCGTAGTCCGGAAGGATGTCGAGAGCGGGAACGTGGGCGTTGGCACCCCAGCCGCTGCCGCCGGTGGTCACGGTAGCGCCGACTATGCCGACGCGGATCTTGTCAGCCACGGTGAACCTCTTCTATCTAACTGCGGGGCCTGCGTCAGGCTAAGGCAGACAAAGGCCGCGGTCTAGCCACGGCCGCGTCGGTTCCGTCGCGGTAGTTAAGCGCCCCCGCCACCAGAGACGGGAACTTCAGCAGCTTGTTCCGCGAGCATTGCCTCGATCTTGACCCGAAGAGGATCCTGCCTGGTGCCAAGGATGCGCCAGTCTTCGCCCGGCTCCAGCACCTTCTCGGCGCCGCGAATCTCGGTATACGGCAGGCTGGGGTCGATCGCCGGCGGCTCGATGCCGTTGGCGAGGTCCTTCGCCGCCTTCAGCAAGATACGGCGCATCGTGATGATCGACTTATCGGTGGTACCGAGGTGCTCCCGCGAGCGGTCCCAAATGCGGCCGGGTGACTCGGTGACCATGAGGTCCTGGCTGCCGAAGTCGCGAATGCCTGAGTAGAACGGGCTCGTCGCGTAGTCGCGGTCAACCTGGTAATCGTTCTCGGGCAGGTATTCTCGTGGCTGGAAGAAGCTCCGCATGCGGTTGACCTGACCGGCACCGCGACGGTTGGTATACGGCGTGTTGTCGAAGAGGCCGGTGCCCTCGATGCCCGCAAGGCGGATGGCCAGCGTGTCGGCCTCTTTCGGCGCTTTGTTCCAGAAGAAGAAGTAACAACTCTCGTCGTCAATCGGGACGGACAGGCCACCGCCGTAAACGAACGGGATGTTGGCGACGACAGAGGTGTAGGGGATGGCCCAGGCCGTGATCCTGACGTGGGTGTTGCCGTTCGGCGTGTTGCGAATCCCGGCGTACTTGTAGCCGTACCACTCTTCCTCGACCTCAAGCTTTGGGGCGCCATCGTGGGCCCAAATTTTGATCGAGGTGTCGAAGGAGGGATAGCTGCCGGGCCTGTCCGTACCGTCGTCCGGGACGTCGTGGGCGCCCTTGAACTGGTGCAGCCAGGAGATGTGCGACGTGTCGAGGTTTCCCTCCATGCGCTGCACCCAGTTGCAGTAGCCGATGTTCTTGGCGGCGAACCAGTCCTCC
>DASTLN010000043.1:0-2792 GCA_035714925.1 Dehalococcoidia bacterium
TCGAGAAGATGTTCATCGAGGTGGGGCTGATGCCCGACCTGCCGCACGTCGTCAACCGCGAGCCGGTGCCGGTCTACGCCGGCCTGACCGGCCCGCAGGTGGGCCAGGTGACGTCGCGGGTCTGGTCGTCCCTGCTCAAGAAGTACGTCGCGCTCGCCAGCGTCGAGACGCGGTACGCGTCGCCGGGCAGCGAGCTGGCGATGGAGGTCACGGTGCGCTACAGCCGCCGGCGGGCGCCGGCGCGGGTGGTGAAGACGCCGTTCTTCCGGCCGGAGCGGATGCGGGCCTGAGAACGACGCAGGCAGAGGTAGGATGCTCTCATGCTGACGCGTCTCCAGGTAAGAGGCTTCAAGAACCTCGTCGACGTCGACGTCAGGTTCGGCCCGTTTACCTGCGTCGCCGGTCCCAACGGCGTCGGCAAGTCGAATCTCTTCGACGCCATCCTCTTCCTGAGCGAGCTGGCGGACAAGCCGTTCGTGGAGGCCGCGAGAAACGTCCGCGGAGGCGACCGGCCCGAGGACCTTTTCTCGGCTCATGGCGACAAGAGGATGTCCATCGCCGCCGAAATGGTCATTCGCGGGAGTGGTGAAGACGAATTCCGCCAGCGCGCCGAGGCGAGCGCCACGTTCGTCCGCTACGAGCTCGAGCTGAGCCTGCGACCGAGCTCCGAAGGTCGGCTCAAGCAGCGTTTCCGGCTGGAACGTGAGGATCTGTCGTACATCTCCAAGAGCGAGGCCAAGAGGAGCATCGCCTTTCCTCACAAGCAGGAATGGCGAGAGTCGGTGGTTCGTCCGTCGTCGCGCAGGACGCCCTTCATCTCTACGGATCTGGAGAAAGGCATCGTGAACCTGCACGCCGACCGGATGCAGTTCTCGGAGAAGTCCCGGCGAGGAGGAGGGAAACCGGCTGCCTATCCCGCGGAGACCCTGCCCCGTACGGCGTTGTCGTCTGCTCAGAACGCAGAAGAGACCCGGACGGCGGTGCTGGTTCGTAAGGAGATGCGCAACTGGCGGCTGCTCCAGCTCGAGCCCTCTGCCATGCGGGAGCCGGACGACTTCCAGAGCGAGGATTGGATGACGGTGACCGGCGCCCACATTCCAGCTACCCTGTACCGCATCGCTTCCAGCCTGGCTGACGCCGAGCACGAAGGACGCATCTATGCCACGACGGCGAATCGTCTTGCCGAGCTGGTGGAAGGCGTGCGGACCATACGTGTCGATCGGGACGACACACGGCAAGCCCTGAGCTTGATGATGACGGACCGCTATGGCTTGGAATTGCCAGCGAGCGCCCTCTCGGATGGAACGATGCGGTTCATCGCGCTTACCGTGCTGCAACAGGATCCGTCGGAAACGGGAGTCATCTGCCTCGAGGAACCGGAGAACGGCATCCATCCCGAGCGCATCGAAGCGATGCTCCGACTTCTCAACGACATCGCCGTCGACGTCGAGAGTCCCGTAAGCGACGAGAATCCGTTGCGGCAGATCATCATCAACACCCATTCTCCCATCGTCGCCAGGCTCGTCGGTGATGGAGATCTCCTCTTCGCGTCCGTGCGCTCCAGGCGAGTGGATCGGCGACGGGTTCCGGAGCTGGGCCTCGCGTGTCTCGACTCGACTTGGCGTTCGGAAAGCGGGATGGAGACGATTCCCATCGGGAAGGTCATGGCCTATCTTCAAGGTGTCACCGACACCGAAGGCGAGGACGAGACGAGCCAGCTCCGCAGGCGACGCGTGATGGACCGTTTCCATCCGGGGCAGCTCGATATCGCATTCCCTTGACGGAGCCCGGAGATGAATCGCATTCGGTACACTCTGGTGACCGACGGACCCTCCGACCGTTTGCTCCGGTTCCCGATCGATTGGCTCCTGGAGCGGCTCACGCCCCTCGACTTCGACGGCGAGTGGGCGAATCCCGCCGTCTATGGCCCCGATCGGGCTCCGCGTCTCGTCGGACGTCTCGACGCCGCCCTCAAGTGGTATCCCTGTCAGCTTCTCTTCGTTCATCGCGACGCTGAAAGGGAGCCGCGAGCCGTCCGTGTCAACGAGATCGAAGATGCAATGGGACACTTGCATTCGCCCCCGTCGGCCGTTTGCGTCGTCCCCGTTCGCATGACGGAGGCCTGGCTGCTCATCAACGAAGATGCCTTGCGCGAGGCAGCAGGGAATCCGAATGGGAGAGCTGAGCTGAGTCTCCCGGCAGTGAGCACGCTGGAATCCGTGCCCGATCCCAAGAATGTGTTGTTCAACCTGCTGAGGTCGGCCAGCGAGCTCAGGGGACGCAGGCGACGAGGCTTCCGCGAAGCCGGGGCGCGTCAACGGTTGGCCGAGCTGATCGACGACTTCTCTCCACTGGAGAGGCTGCCGGCGTTCCGGAGCTTTCGCACAGACCTGGAACGCGTATTGGGCGAACAGGGATGGACCTAACGGGTCTGACCTTCGGCTTCAGAAGACGCCCGGGACTCGCCAGCCGGGACCGTGCGTCCCACGAGGACGACCAGAAGGAGCACGGGAAGGCCGATGAGCGCCGTGCCGGTGAAGAACCAGGCGTAGCCGACGCTGTCGACCATCATGCCGGAGTATCCCGCCAGGACCTTCGGAAAGAGCGTCATGATCGAGCTGAAGAGGGCGTATTGGGTGGCCGTGAACGAAAAGCTCGTCAGGCTCGAGAGGTAGGCGATGAAGGCGGCCTGGGCGAGACCGCCGGAGACGTTGTCGGCGACGATCACCATCACCAGCAGCCAGGGCTCGTTGCCGGTGTGGGCGAGGTAGACGAAGAGAAGGTTGGTGGCC
>DASTLN010000044.1:0-3779 GCA_035714925.1 Dehalococcoidia bacterium
ACTACCGACTCCGGCGTTTCCCCAACAGATAGGTAAAAGACTCGATACAGCGCGATCAGGATCGGCATCTGGATCAGAAGCCCGGACAGGCACCCCAGCGGGTTGATTCCCGCCTCGCGGTACATCTTCATCATCTCTTGCTGGCGGCGCCGCGGGTCCTTATAGCGCTTCTGAAGCTCCTGCATTCGGGGCTGGATTGCTTGCATAGCGCGCATTCCGTGGAGCTGTCTAAGTTGCAGCGGCAGCGTGACGATCTTGATCGCGATCGTCAGCAAGATTACGGCGATCCCCGCATTGCCCGTCAGCGTCGTCAGCAATACAAACGCATTCGTCAGCGGTGTGATCAGGAACAGATCGAAGAAGTCGCCGATAAAGCCCATCAGCAGACCCTCGGCGTGGAAGTGAGGTCCCCATTACGCGGGTCGACCTTCGTGTAATAGACCCTTTCGCTGGCGCCCTCCGGCGTCACGCAACCGCGCGGCGCCAGCAGCACATCGCCGCCATCAGCCGTCAAATCGGCGTTTAGCTTCGTGCCCAGCTCACGCTCCCAGGCGACTGAGCGCGTCGCCACGTCCACGCCGACTAGCCAATCGCCGTCGCTGGATACGACCAGCGTGCCCGCAGACAGCACCGGCGAAGCACGCAGCGCTCCGTGATCGAGCGCGAGCGACCACGACTCCGTCCCCGAGCCAAGCTCGATGGCATGCACCACGCCGTCAAAGTCACCAACGTAGGCGATATCGCCATCCACCGCCGCCTTGCCCCATATCCAGTGGTTCGTCTTGAACGTCCATTTCGCGCTGCCGTCTGCCAGGTCGACACCGTACAAAGTGGACCCGAAGCCCGACACGAGGACGACGTTACCCGCGACGGTTGGGGTTGAAACAAGGCCCTGCTCAGCTTCGAAATGCCAGATCTCGGCTCCCGTAGACGGATCAATTGCGTAGAGTCCGCCGTCCAGCGAACTCACCAGCAGCTTGCCATCGGCGAGCACTGGCTCGCCCCAGATGTCCTCACCGGCAACGAAGAAAACGCCGGGGCTCTCGCCCTCCGGAGGCGGGCCGGCGGCAGCCACCTGCGCATCGCGACTATCGATCCGCCTCACGAGGTCCGAGGCGCGTAGCGCGTACACACGCTCCCCTGACGTCACGTAAAGCGCATCGGCTGCAGTATCCAGTGCCATTCCGCCGATCACGGACCCATCCAGCTCGAAGAATGCGGCAGGTGGTGAATTGATCGTCACACCTGGCTCGAAGTCGCTGGGACGGAAGGCGTAGACGAAACCGTTGTAGTCGCCGACGAACACCACGTCCACGCCGTCATACGACGCTATCAATGGCGTTCCGTAGATTCCATCGAGGTCTTCTGCGTCCTTTTCCGCAATCGCCCAGAGCTCCGGGAACCGCCAGACCACCCTTCCTTCGCTGTCGATCGCATCAAGACGCCCGTCGCCGGTTGACACGATAATCAGGTCACCGAAACGAACGGGGCCGGCCCAACCTCTGGCGCCCACCTGACCGAGACAGCCAATCGCAAGGCCCATGAGGCCCACCAGCGCGAAGAGTCCGAGAAATCGGTGCTGTTTCACGTGAAACATCAGCGGGGCACGGGATCGTAGCCGCGGCCACCGTATGGCCGGCAGCGAGACAGGCGTTTAATTCCGAGCCAGCCGCCCTTCACCAGCCCGTGGCGCTCAATCGCCTCATGCGCGTAGTGCGAGCAACTCGGTTCGTATCGGCACAGAGGACCCAGATTCGGCGAAATTGCACTCTGGTAGAGCCGGATCAGGTTCAAAACGCTCCGCGTCACGAGACCTCGCCTTCGAGCAGGCGTGAGCGCTTCAACAGCGTCGTCAACTCCTGCTTGAGGGCGTCGAAGCTGCTCAACGCCGCCTCCGGACGAACCGAGATCACGACGTCGAAACCCTCGCGCACCGGCGACGCCCGCAGAATCTCGCGCAGGCGCCGCCGTACTCGATTCCGCACCACCGCTCCGCCGACGCGTTTCGGGATCGCGAACGCGTATCGACTCAGCGTTACGTCGTTGGGGACGCCTCGAACCGCCATCAGCCGGCCGCTGTTGTGCCGTCCCTGCTGAAACACGCGATCGAAGTCGACCCTGCGGCGCAAGCGGCGATCGCGAGGCCTCGGGACGACTAGACGGTGAGACGGTTCCGGCCCTTCGCTCGACGTCGTTGCAGAACTCTTCGCCCGACCGAACTCGCCATCCGGGCTCGAAAGCCGTGGACGCGGGCTCGGCGGCGCTTCTTTGGTTGATAGGTGCGCTTCGGCACAGCATCCTCACGTAAGCCCTTCAGAGGAAGGACACTTATAGCTATGCCAGTCTAGGGAGGCCCACTCTCAGTGTCAATTTAGATTCGAAACGCCGTGTGAGCGCTGTTTCACGTGAAACAATGCTACTCAACCTCAAGTACCACCCCGTACTGCACGTCGCCCGGTTCGAAGAACATCCCCACTGTCAGCACGTACGTGCCCGGTTCCAGGGTCCCGTCGATTCGCACCGCATCCTCGTCACGTTCCCACCTTAGCGTTACGCCGTTATCGTAATCGGCTCGCCACGCCGTCTCGCCATTATCGAGCTGCTGTGGCTCCGCAGCAGGGAAGGCAATGACGCTCACCTCACGTAGCCGCGGCGTCCCATCCGGGATCTCGACGCTAATCTCATCCCCCGGAGTGACTTTCAGCGTGTCACGTGTGATCGGGCCGATCTTGTCCACACAGAGCCTCGTCCAGCAGTAAGTGCCCACGCCCATCTCAACCGTCATTCCGCCCGAAGACGCTGTCGTGTCCGGTGGGCCGTCGCTCGTCAGGTCAGGTGCGCTCGGCACCACCGTCGGGCCGACTGTCTCGACGACGGGCTCCGTTTCTCCCTCGACCACGCGCGTCAGGACGGGCTCCGGGTCACTGTTCGGATCTTCGTTGTCACCGCAACCCACGGCCAGCAACGACAACAACACGACCGCGACCACGCCGATTAGCGCGCGATTTCGTATCTGCATGAGGTCACCTCTACGTCTTTAGACGTCAGGGCGGCAGGTTTGGTTCCGGTTGGCCGCCGTAGAGGTAGCGATAGATGGCGTAGTTCTCCGCCACGATTTCGACGTAGAGCTGCGTTTCGTGGAACTCGATCGTTTGCAGGAAAATATCTGCGTCGTCACCGGACGTGTCGCGCCAGCGGAAAGCCGCGGTGGGCCCCGCGTTGTACGCCGCGAAGGCGACGAACAGCTCGTTGTTGAACTGCTCCAGTTGGTCCGCCATGTATTTGGCCCCAAATTGCAGGTTTAGATCGGCGTGCAGCAGCTGCTCCAGCGAAAATCCTCCGATGCCCAGCGTCGACGCGATCGTCTCGGCCGTCGGCGGGATCACCTGCGTGAGACCCCTCGCATCAGCCGGCGAGATGGCGCGTGGATCAAAGAAGCTCTCCTGGCGGATGAACGCCAGCATCAGCAACGGCGAAACGCCCTGCTCCGACGCGGCCTGGCTCAATAGCGGCGCGAACGCGGCCGGATAGGACAGCGACATCAGGGGCTTCGGCAGACCCGCGTTGGGGTTCGTGTTAAGCACGCGTAGCAAACGTTGCCCCGCGCGCCCCGACATCGAGCTCCGTCCCAGCTCGCTAAGACGGCGCGACATCGTGTACATGGCAATCGCGTCGCCCGCGTAGGCTTCGATCAGCCCGAAGATTTCGGCGTCGCCGTACTCCCCGCGGCCGACGAGCCACAGCTCCTGCGCCCGCGCCCACCGATCGTCCGTCGACCA
>DASTLN010000045.1:0-4921 GCA_035714925.1 Dehalococcoidia bacterium
CCCAACGCGATTCAGCAGGTCGGGTAGCGTCCTGGCGTAGTCGAGGCAGAAGTAGCGGTTGCCGGCGCCGGGGAGCCACTGGAACCGCGCCTGCGTCGCCGAGAATGCGGCGCCCTGCAGATGGAGCGGCGGTGTCGCGCTGCCGCTAGAGGTGCCGCCGCCGGTGCCACCCGAACTGCCACAGGACCGAGTTGTATAGCTGAGTGTGGCGCTGCGCAGGAATTGGGTACCTATGAGCGTGCTGACGCGCATGTAGTACGTCGTGTTGGGCAGAAGCTGCTCGAGCGGCTCCTGCGTCCGGCTCGACGGTAGCGGGCCTGACGTCG
Source organism: Dehalococcoidia bacterium (assembly GCA_035714925.1). Classification (GTDB taxonomy): domain Bacteria; phylum Chloroflexota; class Dehalococcoidia; order DSTF01; family WHTK01; genus WHTK01. The sequence continues at coordinate 327 of DASTLN010000045.1, forward strand.
AGTAAGAGGATGCAAAGTTATCGTTCCTCGCCGAGAGGTCGACGTACTGCTGACCGGCGCTATCCGGGGTCCAGTTCAGCGTCGCGTAGACGCGGCCGCCTGAGCAGCTCTCGTTGCTGACGAACAGGCCGGCCGGGTTAGCCGTCGCGACGCCGCTACCGCCCATCACCGCGCCGAACACTGCCAGTAGCATTAATCCGAGGCCGTAGATAATCCTGAATCTCATCGTGTCCCCCCTGAAGCCCATTCAGAGGCTGGGCGCAGCCTCTCAATGGAGATTCACTATTTACCCTAAGATGCTCCACCTCAAAATCATGTCAATCCCCGCGCTCGTGTGTTGCACCGGCATAAAAGCCGGCACCGGGGGGCGGCGCTCCTCCCGGGTGCCAACGCTAACTTGTGTGCCTAGTCAGCTGTGAACTTGATCGTTTCCTTCTCCGAACTGCCAACGGCGCCGCTCGAGTAGCCGGAGGCGAATCCGCTGTTTGTGGCGCTCCTGATAGCCTCAAGCCGGTCGCAACTCCTGCAGGCACCGGAGACGCTGAAGTACGGCCAAACAACCCAATCGTGAAAAGCATCGCTGTGGTAATAAATAAACTATATTTCCACATATTACTTTCTCTGTTTGCTGAGTATAACGACGGCGAAGAGAGAAAGGTTCCCGTGATCTGAGGTTTTCTCGAAGTTTCTTTCGAGGAAGAAGAGGACATCAAGAGGGCCGCTCCCTTGCGGAGGAGAGCGGCCCCTTTATGTCGGCGGTCGTTGAGTTAGCTGGGCGTGAAGAAGTCGCTGAGCTGGCCGTTAACCTCGACCTGGTAAGTCACGCCGGCCTCAAAGTCGTCCCCCAGACGGATCGTCCAGAGGTGCGTCTGCGTGACGTTCGAGCAGGCGATCTGCGCCTCAGCGACGAGGTTTTCAACCGTTATCTCGATCTTGTTGCCATCACGCTTGATCCGGTAGTAGCCGGGCGAGCGACAACCGTCGGGCAGCCGTACCAGGACCTCAGCGCGGTAGATCTCGCCCAGGGACTTGTGCACCTCGACCTCGAGCGCCGGCGCGCGCTCGTCATCGAGATCGCAGCCGGCCGTGGTGAAGTTTCGCACGACGCTGTGAGCGTTGACGTTGAAGTTCCACGTGTAGACGCGGTAGTAGTACACGGTCTCGCAGTCGAGCCGCCTCAGCTCGATCTCCGGTTCCGTAAAGCCGCAGCGGTTCTCCCAGGTCGTGCCGAAGGAGAGTAAGTCCTGCTGGCTCCTGGCCAAGTCGAGGCAGTACCAGATGTTATTCGAGCCTGGCGTCCAGGCAAGTCGCGTTATCTCGGGCCCCAGGAACAGCGCCCGCAGGTTCGTCGCTTCGGTAATGGTCGAGGCGCACGGCTGGGTGGTCACCTTGAGCGAGGCACTGTAGCGCCCGCCTTGCGTTGTCCAGGCCCAGACGCGGGCGCTGTAGGTGCGGCCGCAGTGCATGTCCTCCACGACGAGGGTTGTGGCTGTTAGGCCGCAGCCGGAGTTGCGCCACGTGCCGGTCTTGTTGAGAAGGTCTTCAGAGGTGACCGCATAGTCGAGGCAGTACCAGAGGTTGCCGTTGCCCGCCTCCCAGGAGAACCTGGCGGCCGTATCCGAGATAGAGGCCGCGGCGAGGTGGAGCGGGCCAGTCGCTTCGTAGGCCTGGCAGCCGGTGGTGAAGGCGAACAAGTCGCTTCGCTGCCACTCGGAGCCATCGAAAGTGCTGACGCGTACGTAGTAGTTGCGCTGCGGCTCGAGGTTGTTCATCGTCGCCTGAGCTTGCGACGCGCTGAACGGCCCGCCGTGGACATAGGGGGTGGAGAAGCCGTCGTTCTGCAGCGAGAAATCGACCCACTGCTGGCCGGCGCCGGACGGAGTCCAGGTCAGCACCACCTGCACCTTGAAGCCCGCGGTGCAGGTTTGGCTCTCGACGGCGAGGTCCGTGGCTTCGCCTTCGGCGGCGACGGCGCGTGTGCCGGTCATTACCTGAGCGGCGAGGAGGGTGAGGGCAGCAAGGACGGACAGTCGGATGAGCAAGATGGGTCCCCCTTGGGGCTGTAAGGTGCGCGGTTATAGAGAGCGAAGCTGCGGGGGCCCGCCCTTTATACATAACTATCAATAATTAATCAAGTAGCGAGTTGAACCGGAGGTAGGCGGAACAGAATGAAGACGTATGAACGGTTTGCTGCAGAGGAAGGTCGCCGCCGCGTAAATTCGACGCGGCGGCGACTTGAAACGCTCTCGACGGAACTGGGACTAGCCCGGCTTGAACTTCACCAGAGTCCAGTCATCGTTGACATCGTCATAGGTCGCGACGACGGGCATGTCGCACTGCACGTCCTCGGGCGGGATATCGACGATGTTGGTCACCATGCGCGGCCCTTCGTCGAGCTGGACGATGGCGAAGCAGTACGGGGTGTCCTCCTGAAACGCCGGGTGTTGCGCCTGATGCACGTTGGTGAAGGCGTAGACTCGCCCCTTGCCGGACACCGGCGCCCACTCCGTCTCCTGCGAGAAGCACACCGGGCATTGCTCACGCGGGAAGTGGATCCAGTTGCCACACTTTGTGCAGCGTTGCATTACCAGTTCGTGGCGCTTCGCGGCCTGCCAGAAGGGGTCGGTCAGCGCCTTGTTTTCCTGCAGCGGCAGCGGCTTCGGCGGAAGCTTGCGCTCAGCGCCGTCCGCGGGACCACCACCCTGCTGTCGTGTCATTGTCATGGCGTTATCTCCTCGCCTGCCTAGAGGGCGTTGGCGCTGCCGAGCACGACGGTCGCTTCCTGCGACGGCGTGCCACCGTTCATGTTGGCGATGCCGAGGTCGTGTTTGGCGACCTGTCGCTCCCCAGCGTCGCCGCGAATTTGACGTACGGTTTCGACGAGCTGCTGGCAGCCGCTGGCGCCGATGCCGTTGAGCTGGCCGGCCGAGAGCTGGCCGCCGTCCGTATTGATCGGGAACGTCCCCTTGTAGGTCGTGTCGGTGGACTCGAAGAAGGGGCCGGCTTCGCCCTTGGGGATCAGGCCCGCGTCCTCGAGGCAGCACGAGACCAGGATGGTGTAGCAGTCGTAGAACTCGGCGAACTGCATGTCCTTCGGGCCGTAACCGGCCATGGCGTAGGCCTTGGGCGCCGAGTAGACGACGGGCGTCTGGGTCATGTCGGGCATGTACCAGTGGTTGTCGTAGCCCTGCGATAGTCCGGCGCCGAGCAGATAGACGGGCGGCTTGCGGAGCGTCTTCGCTCGCTCGGCCGTCGTCACGATGTAAGCGATGGCGCCAGCCACCGGCATGACCGTCTCGAGGATGTGCAGGGGGTAGTTGATGTAGCGCGAGTTCATCACGTCTTCGACCGTGATCGGGTCGCGCATCGCGGCGAGTTCGTTCTTGCCGGCGTTGAAGCGTTGGTTCACGGCAACCTGGGCCATCTGCTCCGGCTTCGTGCCGTACTGAAACATGTGCCGCGTGTAGAGCAGGCCATAGTACGTGTTCGCGCCAGCCGCGGGGCCGAATGGCGCGAACCACTCGCTCTGGAAACCGGCCTCCTGGCGGAAGCCCGGGGCCGCCTGTGGGTTGTCGGGATCGCGCCCGCCTCCGGCGACGAACAGCACGTAGTTCGCGATGCCCTCGTTGACCATCGTCGCGGCGATCGTCAGCGCGACGCCGGAGGTCGAGCCCATCCAGCCGGCGCTGACCGCGAAGTTGACCGGCCGGATGCCGATGTACTCGGCGACACGCGACGGGTAGATGCCGCCCATCGTGATCAGGCCGTCGATGTCCTCGCGCCGCAGCCCCGCGTCCTTGATCGCCTCGGCGGCGACCTCGGCGCAGAGGCCGAGCGCCGAGCGCCCGGGCCACGACCGCTTGTGCGGCGTTTCGCCGATGCCGACGATTGCCGCCTTCCCTCTCAGACTCATCGCTCCGTCCTCCTGAAGCCCATTCTCTGCTACCGGTTACTTGCTGCCCCTGGCTTGTTGGCTACCACGACCTCGGTGCCGGCGTGGCCGTTTTCGACGAACCATTGATATTCCTGATCCGTGTAGCCGCAAACCTGCTTGTAAATGTATTCGTTATCCTCGCCCAGCAACGCCGCGTGCTTCCTTATATACAGGGGCGTCTTCGACATGTGATGGATCGGCGAGCGCAGGTGCCAGTACGTCCCGGCCTCCGGATGCGTCACCTGCTGCCAGTCGTCGCGGGCTTTCAGGTGCGGGTCGGCGAAGACCTCCGCCGCGTTAAGCACCGGGCTGGCGGGCACACCCGCGACCTGCAGCGCGTGGAATGCCTCGTAGTGGTCCCTGTCCGCTGTCCATGCCTCGATTATGGCGTCGAGCTCGTCATGGTGCGCTTGCCGCGACTCGAGATCGAGGAATCGCGGGTCGTCCGCCAGCCCTGGCTGGCCGAGGACGCTGCAGAGGGCGCGGAACTCGTAATCCGTCCCTACCGAGAGCGCCAGCCACGCGTCATCGCCCGTACAGCGGTAGACGCCCTGCGGCGCGCGATGGGGATGGCGGTTACCGTAGCTGCTCTGAATGCGGCCGTTCATCGAGTAGTCCATCACGGCCTGGCTCAGCGTATGCATCACGTTCTCCGCCTGCG
>DASTLN010000046.1:0-13798 GCA_035714925.1 Dehalococcoidia bacterium
GCAGCCTCCTTCCCCGGAAGGACGGAGTGCCCGAGGGTCGCAGAGTCGCCTGGAGACGTGTCCCCTCGGAAAGTAATCCATTTATGGAAGGAGAAGCGCACAAGCCAGAGCGACAGCGAAGGCGCAGGACGCGCAGCCTTCAACGCCCCACGCAGTCCACCAACCCACCGTCCCCACAGCCCCTCTCCGTCGACGGGGAGGGGCGCGCGGCAGCGAGGGTGACGCTTCCTTCGCCGCCTCCCTCGAAGCGAGTTGCAACCTCCAGAGTTCGTCTTCACCAAGAACGCCTCGGCCCACCAAGCGTCAGCAGGGGCAGTGGGGGCGCAGCCCCCGCGGGGGGAGTCTGAGGGGTCTCCCCTCAGGCTCTTCTTTATGAGAAAGGCGAAGCAGATGAGCCGACAGGCGAAGATGCGCAGCCTTGGACGCGCCAACGAGGTCCACCCTCATGCGTTTCGCGCCCTGCCTGGCCCGAATCCAGTTCGCCCTCTGCTAGAATCAACCCAGACATGACCCAGACCTCCAACCAACCCACCCAACGCATCGACCGCTACGACCCCATCGAGGTCGAAGCCCGCTGGCAACAGCGCTGGACCGAAGACCGCCTCTACGAAGTCAGCGACGACGACCCGCGGCCCAAGTACTTCTTCCTCACCATGTACCCCTACCCCTCCGGCGACCTCCACACGGGTCACTGGTACGCCGAAACCCCGCCCGACACCAAGGCGCGCTACCTGCGCATGAAGGGCTACAACGTCCTCTTCCCCTACGGCTTCGACGCCTTCGGCCTGCCCGCCGAAAACGCCGCCATTCGCAACAACATCCACCCGCTGAAGTGGACACTCGACAACATCGACACAATGCGCGGCCAGGCCAAGAAGATGGGCACCATGTTCGACTGGTCCCGCGAGGTCGTCACCTGCCTCCCGGAGTACTACAAGTGGAACCAGTGGTTCTTCCTGCAGTTCTTCAAAAGAGGCCTGGCCTACCGCCGGAAGGCCGCCGTCGACTGGTGCCCCAGCTGCAACACCACCCTCGCCCGCGAACAGGTCTGGGGTGACGACCGCCACTGCGAACGCTGTGGCACTCCCGTCATCAAACGCGACCTCGACCAGTGGTTCTTCCGAATCACCGCCTACGCCGACGAACTCCTCAACTTCGAAGGCATGGACTGGCCCGACCGAGTCAAGACCATGCAGACCAACTGGATCGGCCGCTCCGAAGGCGCCAACATCACCTTCCCCCTCGAAGGCATTCCAGCCTCCGCACCCGGCGTCGCGTCTTCACCTCCTCTCCCCCCGGGCGAGGATGGCCGCAGCCAGGCCAGGGCCAGCACCCCATCCTCAGAAAACGCCCCAACGCAGTCCACCCCCGAACCGTCAGTAACAGTCCCTCTCCCCGCAGGGAGAGGGACGCGCGGCAGCGAGGGTGAGGTTCCCGCCATCACCGTCTTCACCACCCGCCCCGACACCATCTACGGCGTGACCTTCATGGTTCTCGCCCCCGAGCACGACCTCGTCACCAGGCTCACAACCCCCGACCGCAAAGCCGACGTCGACGCCTACATCGCCGCCGCCGCCCGTCAGACCGAGATCGAGCGCACCGCCGCCGACAAGGCCAAAACCGGCGTCTTCACCGGCTCCTACTGCGTCAACCCGTACGACGGCGCCCGCGTCCCCGTCTACGTCGGCGACTACGTCCTCGCCGGCTACGGCACCGGCGCCGTCATGGGCGTCCCCGCCCACGACCAACGCGACTTCGAATTCGCCACCAAATACGGCCTCGAAATCAAGGTCGTAATCGTCCCCCCAGAATCCGCCACGCCCGGCGCCCCTCAGACTGGCGAAGACGAATCGAACTCATCTCCTCTCCCCCTGGGAGAGGAGAGCGGCAGCCAGGTGAGGGCCAGCACCCCATCCTCGGAAAACGCCCCAACGCAGTCCGCCGCCGAAGCGTTCCCCACAGCCCCTCTCTCCTCGGGGAGAGGGGCGCGCGGCAGCGCGGGAGAGGCCACCCCCACCCTCACCGCCGCCTACGTCGACCCCGGCATCATGATCAACTCCGGCCCCTTCGACGGCATCTCCAACGAAGAAGGCAAGACAAAGGTCGTCGAATACGGCGCCCAGCACGGCTACGCCGAGAAGACCGTCACCTATCGCCTGCGCGACTGGCTGGTCAGCCGTCAGCGCTACTGGGGCACGCCGATCCCGATCATCTACTGCCCCGACCACGGCGCCGTCCCCGTCCCCGAGGAAGACCTCCCCGTCGTCCTGCCTGAGGATGCCGACTTCGTACCGACCGGCGAATCGCCCCTCAAACGCCTCGAGAGCTTCTGGAAGACCACCTGCCCCATCTGCGGCAAGGAAGCCGAGCGCGAGACCGACACCCTGGACACCTTCGTCGACTCGTCCTGGTATCAGTACCGCTACCTCAGCCCCCACTACGCCGAAGGCCCCTTCGACAACACCGACGAGCGCGTCCGTCAGTGGCTGCCCGTCACGCAGTACACCGGCGGCATCGAGCACGCCACGATGCACCTGATGTACTTCCGCTTCTTCACCAAGGCCATGCGCGACCTCGGCCTCATCGACTTCGGTGAGCCCGCCGCCAGCCTCTTCAACCAGGGCATCATCCTCGGCCCCGACGGCGAGAAGATGTCGAAGTCCCGCGGTAACGTCGTCAACCCGGACGAGTACGTCGGCCGTTATGGCGCCGACACCTTCCGCTGCTACCTCATGTTCATCGGCCCCTGGAGCGACGGCGGTCCCTACCGTCCTGAGGGCATCGAGGGCCTCGCCCGTTGGCTCAACCGTGTCTGGTCACTCGCCCTGCAGCCCCCCGCCTTCACGTCCTCAGACCCCGAGGCCGTCAAGGAGCTAGAGCGCCAGCGCCACGTCACCATCCGCAGCGTCACCGCCGACATCGAAGCCTTCCGCTTCAACACGATGCTGGCGCGCCTCATGGAGTTCACCACCTACCTCGGCAAAGTCCGCGACGCCGGCAACGTCGACCGTGAAACGTGGGACCTCGCCATCGAGTCCCTGCTCCTCATGACGGCGCCGCCCGCGCCGCACATCGCCGAAGAGCTCTGGTCGCGCACAGGCCACACCTACAGCGTCCACCAGCAATCCTGGCCCGAATACGACGACGCCCTCGCCGCCGCCGAGACCTTCACCCTCGTAGTCCAGGTCAACGGCAAAGTCCGCGACAAGTTCGATGTCTCCGTCGACATCTCAGAAGACGAAGCCAAATCGATGGCCCTCGTCTCCGAACGCGTAAAACCCCACCTCGAAAACGCCACCATAGACCGTGTCCTCTTCGTCCCCCGCCGCCTCGTCAACATCGTAATCAAATAGACCCACCCACTTCATCGCGAGGAGCGACGTCAGAAGCGACGCGGCAACCTCACACCCAACTCAAACACCCCAACGCAATCCACCGCCGTCAACAAATACGACGGGTCGGGTCCTCACCGCAGCTCCTTTCGCGTCATTGCGAGAAGCGACGTCAGGAGCGACGCGGCAATCTCACACGCACACCAAACGCCCCAACGCAGTCCTCGAACATTCACGTCGTCCACAGCCCCTCTCCTCGCAAGCCTGCCCTTCGCGGAGCGGAAGGGGAGAGGGGCGCGCGGAGCGGGGGTGAGGTTGTACACCCGCCCACGAGACGTACCGAGGTGTCCTCACCTCGGCTACCATCCGCCACCAAACGCACGCCCTCACCCCGTCATTGCGAGGAGGCGACAGCCGACGCGGCAATCTCACACCCTCACCAAACACCCCAACGCACTCCTCGAACACTCACGTCCTCCACAGCCCCTCTCCTCGCAAGCCTGCCCTTCGCGGAGCGGAAGGGGAGAGGGGCGCGCGGAGCGGGGGTGAGGTTCTCAAGCGCCTCGCCTGCGAAGCTGTGGGTTGAAATCCGAAGAGTCCGCTTCACCAAAGACACGTCTCAACTCACAAGAACGCGAGCAGGGTCAGTAGGGGCGCAGCCCCCGCGGGGGAGTCTGAGGGTCGCAGAGTCGCTCCCGCGACATCTCCCCTCAGTGATGAGTTGAGAGAAGGCGAAGCGCACAAGCCGGAGCGACAGCGAAGGCGCAGGACGCGAAGCCCTCCACGCCCCGCCCGCCACCAACAACCCGTAGAATCACCCTCAAACAGCTCAGGACAACACAAAGGACGAGACCCTCATGCCCCAAACCGCCGTCCAAACCCTCCTCTTCCTCATGGACAACGCCTTCGAAAACTCCCGCCCTCACTCCCTCCTCAGCAACCTCGGCACCGTCACCGCAGCCGACTACGACCGCGAGCATGACGGCCGCTCCATCCGCGAGATGGTCCGCCACCTCGCCGCCGCCAAGTACGTCTACAACAACTTCGCCTTCGAAGACGCCTCCATGACCTGGCCCACCATGCAGGACCGCCTCTTCGCCACCGACAAGACGATGGCAGACGACCTCGAATGGCTCCGACACGGCCAGCAGGTCCTCCGCGCCAGCCTCGCCGCCCTCGACGACGCCGGCCTCCTCACTCAACGCCCCGTCCACATGGGTGGCACCCTCGAGACCCGCAACATCCTCTCGATCATGATCGAGCACGACCTCTACCACGCCGGCGAAATCAACCACCTCCGAGCCCTCATGCAAGGCACCGACTACTGGCGCGGCCGCGAACCCAAGACCTAGGCGCGCACAACTCATCGCACCGGGAACCGCGCGTCCACAATCCTCGCACCCGTCATCGCAGTAGCCGCCAGCCGACGCGGCAATCCCACACGCACCACCAAACGCCACGACGCAGTCCACCAAACCCACCGTCAACCTCAGCCCCTCTCCGTCAACGGAGAGGGGCGCGCGGCAGCGGGGGTGAGGTTTGCCACCTCCCTTGATGCGCGCCCGCCCTCTCAGTCGTAACATAAGCCCGTAATGCCACGCCCAACCTTCCTCGCCCCCCTCCTCCTCACGGCCCTCCTCCTCGCATGCGGCGGCGATGACGACGCCGACACGTCCGCCTCGAATGGCGCAGCCTCGCCTATCGTCAGCGACGAAGCCACGCCCCAACCCACCGCCGCGGCGGATAAACCCACCCAGGAAGCCGCCCCCGTCGGCGTCACCGACGAGCCCGTCCGCTTCGAAACCTCCGACGGCGTCACCATCGCCGGCCACCTCTACAGCGCCGCCGGCCCCAAGCGCCAGGTCGTCGTCCTCGCCCACGAGCTCCCCAAAGACCAGACCGCCTGGACCGAATTCGCCAACAAGCTCGCCGCCGTCGGCATCGACGCCCTCACGTTCGACTTCCGCAGCTACGGCGAGACCGGCGGCCCCGGTGACATCTCAAAGATCGACCTCGACCTCGAAGCCGCCGCCCGCTTCATCGCCTCACGCGACTACGCCCAGGTCTACCTTTTCGGAGCCAGCATGGGTGGAACCGCCGCGATCAAAGTCGCCTCTCGCCTCGACCTCGCCGGCCTCGTCACCATCTCATCTCCCCACATGATCATGGGCTTGGACGCATCTCAGGACATTGCCGCCGTCACCGAGCCCAAACTCTTCATCGCCGGCAGCTTTGATGCCAACGGCGCCTACGTCGCCATCATCGAGAGCTTCATGGGCCTGACACCCGACCCCAAGGACCGCATCATCTACGAAGAGTCCGCCCACGGCACCGAGCTCTTCGGCACCCCCAGCGGCCCTGACCTCGAAGAAGCCCTCTTCACCTTCCTCGAAACCCACTAGCCCCGCCCACCCCTCCCTTCATTGCGAAGAGGCGACAGCCGGCCCAGCAATCTCATGCCTTAACCAAACACCCTCAACGCGGTCCACCAACCCACCAACGCCCACGGTCCTCCCGTCGACGGAGCGGGGCGCGCGCCTTATCCTCCGCGGAGCGGAACGAGAAACGGGGTGAGATCCAACGCCCCATCTTCAGGTAGCCGAGGTGTCCTCACCTCGCGTCATCCGCCCCAAACGCCTCACCCCGTCATTGCGAGGAGGCCACAGCCGACGTGGCAATCTCACACCCTCACCAAACACCCCAACGCGGTCCGCCACCGCCCCAACCTCCAAAGCCCCTCTCCGTCCAAGGAGAGGGCACGCGCCCGCCCTTCGCAGAGCGGAAGGGGCAGCGGGCCAGAGGCCCCACAACCCCAAAACAAGGAAGCGGCCCAAAGGCCGCCCCATTCTCGTTTCCTGTTCATGGTTCCACGCCGAAGGGCGTCAACCCTTACCTCTGCGCCGGCTCCCGCTCCGCATCGTCCTCATACTCCACCGCCTCCGCAACCCCCGCGTCGCTCGTCCGCTCCTCCAGCGCCCCAATGCCGGACCGCACTGTCGAAGCGAACGCCGAAAGCTGCGCGTCCAGGCGCCGCAGCATCTCCAGGGCGTAGCGGTCAGCCTCGTCCATCTGGTTCGTCGCAGCCTGCTCCGCCTGACGCAACCGCGTCTGCACCTGCGCCTGCGCCTCGTCCAGCATCGTCTGCGCCCGCGTCTCTGCCCGGTCGATCACCGCCTCCGCCTCGCGTTCCGCCGCCTGCACCAGCGCCGTCTCTTCCAGGCGTTCCTGCGCCTCCATCTCGGCACGATGCAGCATGCCCTCGGCCTCGCGTCGCGCCTCTTCCAGCACGGCATCGCGCTCCGAAACGATCTGCTCCGCTTCGCGTACCTCCCACGGCACGCTGGACCGCATCTGGTCTACCAGCTCGAGCAACCGCCGGCGGTCTACGACCACGCCCTGCCCGATTGGCATTCGGCGCGCTTCCGCCACCAGCTCCTCTAGGCGATCGATAAGATGAAGGATGTCCATATCAGATTCAGCACGCCGCGGGCGCACCCGCGATCCTGCTAACTCCCCTGGGCCTCTCCGAATTTGCGCTGCAGCGCCTCGGCGACGTTAGCGGGGACGAGGCCGCTAACATCATAGCCCAGCGCTGCAACTTCACGAATTCGCGTCCCGCTGATGAACAGATGCTCCAGGCGCGCGATCAGGTAGACGGACTCGATCTGCGGCGCCATCGTCCGGTTCATCAGCGCCTGGTCGAACTCCGTCTCGAAGTCGGTGTTCCCGCGCATGCTCCGGATCAGCACGGTCGCCCCCTGCTCTCGAGCGAAATTCACCGTCAGCCCCCCGTAAGGGGCCACGCGGACGTTCTTTACCCCGGCGACCGCTGCCGCGAAGAGCTCGACCCGTTCCGCTGTCGTAAACAGCGTCGACTTCGACTCTGCGACTCCAATCACCAGCTCGTCGAACAGCTCGGCTGCCCTCAGCGCCGTATCCAGATGCCCGTTGGTCACCGGGTCAAACCGTCCCGCAAACAATGCAACCGTCAAATCGATTCCTCACTCATCGGCCACGTCTTCCCACAGGCAATCCCCTCTCCTTCCAGGCCTGCCCTTCGCCGGGCGGAAGGGCCTGCCCTTCGTCGGGCGGAAGGGACAGGGCTTGGCGTGAGGTGGATGTCTTGTCAGGCTCCGAGCACCTCCGACCCCATCCCGTAGCTGCAGGCCTTTAGGCCTGCGTATATCCCCGTCACCCCCGTCCGTACAACGTAACCCGCGTATCCCCATAGCGGCGGCTGTCCATCCGCACGAGGCTGCCCAGCATCCCCGGCCACTCCCGCCGCTGCGAATGCTCCACCACCAGCGTACCGCCCTCTACCAGCAACCCAGACTCCAGCACCAGCGCCAGCTCCGCCTCCGCGCGATTATACTCGTACGGCGGATCGGCAACTACCAGATCGTACCCTTTCCTCCGCTCTTCCGGCTCGTTATTCCCCTCTATCCTGGAGGGGAGAGGGTCAGGCAGAGGGGTCGGCGCTCCAACATCCGCAGACGTCGCATCCGCTGCCTTGCCCGATTCCTCACGTAGCCTCGAAATGGCCCGCGCCACCGTCATCGGCCACAGCTTCGCTCTCCCCTGCAGTCCCGTACGACGCAGGTTCTCGCGGATCACCTCGCACGCCTTCGCATCAGACTCCACAAAGTCGCACCACTCGCCGCCCCGGCTCATAGCCTCGATGCCCATCGCGCCCGTCCCGCTGTAAAGGTCCAGCACCCGGCGCATCGGCGCCCCACACGCCGTCAGAATCTCGAACAGCGCCTCGCGCACCCGGTCCGTCGTCGGCCTGACCCCGGATCGCGGCGGCCCTCGCAGCACCCGGCCCCCCAATTCCCCACCAATCACCCTCAGCGGCACCGCGTCAGACCCTCCCGGCTTCGATTGTCATTCTGAGGAACGAAGAATCTGGTCCCATCCGCGTCACCATCCCAACGCAGTCCACCAAACACCTCAACCCGTCATTGCGAGGAGGCCTCACCCGACGAAGCAATCTCACGCCCGCCACAAACCAACCCACGCAGTCCGCCAACCCCAGCAGCGTCCACAACCCCTCCCCGTCTACGGAGAGGGGCGCGCGCCCGCCCTTCGCGGAGCGGAAGGGGCAGCGCGGGAGAGGCCACAACCCCTACCCTCAGTTATTAACCGCCCCAACCTGCAACGTGATCGTCTGCTTCGCCCGGATCACGCCGTCGCTCACCACCAGCGATACCTCGTAAGACCCCGGTTGAGCCGGCGCCTTCCAGATGATGTTCCCCGCGGACTCCGTCTCCTGCGACCCGGCCTGGACCTCCCACAACGGCTCCAACACCGCCGTGTTCGCCCTCGCAAGCGGCACCTGGCCCGACTCTGCGAACGTCCGCAGCGGCTCCCAGTACGCCGGCAACGACGCGGTCGCCCCGATATCCGCGATCGCCACGCCCGCCAGCCCGTTGCTGCGCGCCAGGTCAAGCCGGAACGCCAGGCTCAACGAGTTCTCCAGCCACACCGTCCGCTGCCCGCCGATGCCCGGATAGCTGAACGACACCGCGAACGCGTTGTCGTCCCACTGCATCCCGCTCGCCCCATCCTCGCGATAGATATTCGTCCCGACGATGACCACCGAAGTGTTCGCCGTAATCTGTGTCGGCGTCCGCACCTCGATTGCGCTCGCTGTCCGCAACCCGTCGTGCAGCGATATCTCGCGCAGGCCGTCGCTCGCCTTCTCCCAGCTGCTGCGCGAAACGATCAGCGCCACCTTTTTCAGGTCCACCTTGTCGCGCAGAAAGTCGAATACCTCCGGCATGCGCTGGTAGTAGACCGAAGGGTCGTCCACCCCCCGCAGCTTCAGCAGGTCGGCTCGCTGTCCCAGCTCGCTCCAGTCGTACGCCCCCGTGTCCCAGCTCACGCCCGAACGCACTGGTGTCGGCAAGGCCACGCTGAGCGTCCGGTTCGCCTGGTGTAGCTGGTCCGCCAGCACCGTGACAAAAGCCGTGAAGTCGGCATTCCGCGCCCGGTTCACCGCCGGATAGTCGATATCGACGCCGGCATTGCCCGGCTGCAGCGCCAGCTGCACCAGCGACTGGATATGCTCCTCCCGCAGCGCCGGCGAAGCCAGGATCGCGTTCACCGCGTCCGCCTCCTCCGGCGTCGAAGCACGTATCGTCGGGACGATGTTGCCGTCTGCCTGCGGGAACTCGCGCGCGGACCCTGACAGTGTCCCATCCGGTGCCGGCGCGAAGTCCACCGGGTTCACCGTGGTCACGATGCCCATCGCCTCGCCGTCCGGCGCCGCGCCGGCCGGCAACCAACCCGATATCTGCACCGCGCTCGACGTCAGGCGCAGCACCGCGATGTTGTCCGGCACCGTCCCGACTTCGCCCTTGGCCGCCGCCCCGTTATTCACCAGCGTCGCCGAAGCCAGGCGTTCCCAGTTGCCATCTCGGAACGTGTACAGCCCGAGATTGCGGCCGTCGCTCACCGGCTGCAGCAACGGCACCGTGACCTCCGCAGGCCCGGCGGTATCTTCCGGGACCTGGTCGGCAAAGGCCTCGTAATGGCGGCTCAGCGCCTCGTAGCCGTCTGGCACCTTCGGCGCCGCGCTCAGCAATGACGATGTGTCATCACCGACATCCAGCCCTCCGCCGCCGTCGCCGCCACCGAAAATCGAGAACGGGTTCACCACCACCAGCAGCAAGATCAGGCCGATCGCCCCCATGCCGATGAAGATGACGCTCGCTGAACGGTCCTGGCCCCCCTCTAGTCCGGGCTCCAGGATCTCGTCGAATGGACCTCGCTCTCGCGGTTCTTGCGGTGGATCTATCAACGCGGCTCCAGCTGCACGTCCAGCGTTAGTGTCTGCCCGCCGCGCAACACCTCGATGCTAAGGCTTGCGTCCGGCGCGGTCACGCCCAGGGCGTTCAGCAGCCCGAACTGCGCGCTCAACGGAATCTCGCCAAACATCGTCAGCACGTCCCCCACCTGTAGGCCCGCAGCCTCGGCGGGGCTGCCTGGCGTCACACTCTGGACCAGCGTCCCTTGCGTCTCCGTGAGGTTCATCTCCTGCGCCACCTCCGGCGTCAGGTCGACGAACTCGATTCCGAAGTAAGGCCGCGGGAAGCTCCCGTTGATGATCATCGACTGCGCGATCGGCCCGAAGATCCGGCTGGGGATCGCGAACGAAATGCCGAACAGGGCGTCACCCTCCCCGACGTCGCGGAACGTATTCAAGCCCACCATCTCGCCGTCCAACGTAATCAACGGCCCGCCGCTGTTTCCGACGTTGATCGCCGCATCCGTCTGGATCAAGCCTTCGAGCCAGACGTTGCCCAGCTGTTTACGTCGATCGAGGGCACTCACCACGCCGGTCGTGACGCTGTTGTAGTAGTCAATGTCCGGACTGCCGATCGCCACCACCGTCTGCCCCGGGACAAGCCCCGCTGAATCGCCGACATCGAGCGCCGTCAGGCCGCCCTCCTGGACCCGTATCACCGCAACGTCCGTAAAGGGGGCGTCGTGCGCCACCACCACCGCCGGCCGCACCTCGCCGTTGTTCATCAGCACGAAGAGCTCGCCCGGTATCTGCACGATGTGCGCATTGGTCAGAATGAAGCCCCGCTCGTCGACGATGACGCCGGCGCCGCCCGCGACCCCGGCCTCCAGGTCGCCCTGCGCTTCGAACTGGTTAACGATCGCCACCACGGATGGCAGGGCCTTCGCCGCAACCGCCGCGACGGCGTCCTCCGCAAACCCCGTCGTCAGCGCCGGCGGCGTCGGCCTCGCGGCCGTGCTCGGCGCCGCGGTGCCGGGGTCAGAATCGGAATCGGAATCGTAGAGTAAAGCGACAGCCGTCCCGGAGATCGCCCCCGCCAGGAGCGCAACTGCCAGGACAAGCGTCAGTAAGACGGCGGGTGAAGCCGGCCTGGAGCTCCCGCCTCCCGGTGAACCTAAGTCATCATTCATTGATCAGACAACTGAGCAAATGTAACCCAGATCTTAGCACGCCCCCCAATCTCGAAAACACCGCCCCGCAGCCCAACCCCACGCTCAAACCGCCAGGCGAGGCAAGGCCCAATGTAGGGACGAAGCTTCAACCCCGTCCGAGCGCCCCACCGCCGGCACGACCCAACGCAGTCCACCCACTCGACCGTCCTCCTCAGCCCCTCTCCGTCTCCGGAGAGGGGCGCGCGCCCGCCCTTCGCAGAGCGGAAGGGGCATCGGAGGTTCAACGCCCCGTCCCTTGACCACGTAGCCGAGGCTTTCCAGCCTCGGCGTCATCCACCCCAAACGGCCTCGCCATTCGCAGCCCCCAACCTACCGTTGCCCGAAGCTGCAGGTTTCAACCTGCAGAGACCGTTAAGTTCCACTCGCTCCGCCCACAGCCATCCCACCCATCATCGCGATGAGGCGCCAGCCGGCACGCCAATCTCACGTCTCCGACAACACCTCAACGCAGTCCACTAGCCCGGCTCGGCCGTCATTCTTGCCCTCTGCCTCTGTCCTCTGCCCTCTGTTCTCCGTCCTGCACGCCCTTCCCACGCAAGCGACACTCATTGACTTAGACAATGCCGCTGCCTAGAATGCCAACGTCGCAGGGCGCAGTCCTGCGGTTTCTCTGATCCCCATTCCAGGAGTGAATACTTGCCCACGGCTCTACGTGATTACGAAATGGTTGTCATCCTCAGCCCCGAAATCGGCGATGACGTTATCAGCGAAAGCCTCGAAAGGCTCTCACAAACCGTCACCAGCCGCGGCGGCGAAGTCGTGGACGTCAACCACTGGGGCCGCCGCCGCCTCGCATACCCCATCAAGCGCCACATCGAAGGCAACTACGTCGTCAGCCAGGTCAAGCTTGACCCCGAAACGGTCCCGGACCTCGAGAGCAACCTCCGCATCTCGGAGGAAGTCATTCGCCACATGATCGTCAGGGCAGAGGAAGAGCAGCAACAGCCTCCGGCTGAGGCGTAGCCGCTGCCCTGAGGGGCAGCCACTGGGCTGGGTTGCGAGTCGATAGCTCGACTCCGCGAAGAGGGGGAATGGAATGCCGGACGGCCTGAACAAGGTAATGCTCATCGGCAACCTGGGCACCGACCCCGAAATGCGCTACACCGCCAACGGCAGCGCCGTCACCACCTTCCGGCTCGCTGTCAGCCGCTCCTTCGGCGGCGGCGAAGGCGGCGAACGCCGCGAAGAGACCGAATGGTTCACCGTAGTCAGCTGGAACAAGCTCGCCGAGCTCCTCGGCCAGCATCTCCAAAAGGGACGCAAGGTCTACGTCGAGGGACGCCTCGCCAGCCGCAGCTGGGACGGCCCCGACGGCCAGAAACGCTACCGCACCGAGGTCGTCGCCAATCAGGTTCTCTTCCTTGACCGGCCCCAGGGCGCAACCTTCGGCGAAAGCCCGCCAACTGGCGACCCCGCCGGAGACATGGACCCCGACGACATCCCGTTCGAGAACTAGGCGGCAGCTTAAGTCCCCGCCTCCACGCCGGCGGTTTTCGGCAACCTTCGGCCCGGCTTTCAGATAATCGCCGGATGAGATACGCTTATGGGCAAACGTCGCCTTTCGGACGCCAGCCTTTGACCAATCTCCCTCCCTGGAGGGACGCGATTGACACCTACCGACAAATGACGAAGCGAGAACATCACAATTGAGCGAAACCACCGAGTCCCCAGCAGCCAGCGAAGCGCCCGCGGAAATGGCGCCTCCCGCGCCCTCCGAGGCCACCAGCGCGCCTTCCGGCGATCGCCCATCCTACGGTGACCGCCCCTCCTACGGCGATCGCGGCGGTGACCGCAGCGGTGGTCAGGACCGCCCGCGCCGTCGCCCCGGCGGTGGTGGTGGCGGTGGCCGCTTCGGGCGCCGTCGCGTCTGCTCCTTCTGTGTCGACAAGGTAGACACCATCGACTACAAAGAGGCCTCCAAGCTGCGCCGCTACATCTCCGACCGCGGCAAGATCGAACCGCGGCGCAAGACTGGCACCTGCGCCAGGCACCAGCGTCTGCTCACGCTCGCCCTCAAGCGAGCCCGGCACGTCGCCCTGCTGCCCTTTACCGCCCAGCACATCCAGCAGACTGGCGTCTTCCCGACCCGCTCTTGACCGGCGCCCCCAGCCCGAATGAGCCGAATGTCGCATAAGGCCGATCCCGGAATCTCCCTTGATTGGGACCTGGAACTTCACGCTCTGGAGCGTGGTTCGCTCATGCTTCGGCCTTCAGGCCCGGGTTGGCCTACCCCATGGCTTGATTGGCGACCAGACCTGAGCCCAGAATGAGCGACAATCTCACGGAAGGGGGGCTCCTGGTCTGAGCCGCCTCGCACGCTCCTTCACTAACCTGCTCGCAGGCCACGAAGTCGACCCCGACAGACGCAACGGCGTCCTCATCGTTGCCGGGATCGTCCTGATCGTCGTACTCGCGATGCTCCTCATCGCGTACGGCTACTACGCCGACCGCGTCGCCCCCCGCGGCGAAATCGTCCTCGAGATCGA
>DASTLN010000047.1:0-4744 GCA_035714925.1 Dehalococcoidia bacterium
CGGCACGCCGAGTTCGTAGGTCGGTACGTCACCGGCGCGCGTAATCTCCTGCTGCAGGACGCCGCGCCGGATCTCCAGCTCGAAGTAGCAGAGGAACGATATCGTCCCGCCGGCCAGGCCGGTGAGGTCCGCCGGCGGCGAGGCGGCCTGCCAGACCATGCCCTCCGGCAGCTCGACCGCGAGCTCGGCGATGTCGGCATCGGCGTCCGACTTCAGGACCTTTGCTGTGCCGGCGCCGCCACTAAAGGCGCCGCGGCGACGCACTTCGATCTCGAGATCGCGCACGGCGCCCCACTGGCGGGCATTGACGTTGTGGTTGGCGGTGAGGACGCGCCAGGGAGGCCCGCTCGTCGTCAGAATTCCGGTGCCGGCAGTCTCGAAAGTCGAGCCGTCCTCGAAGCAGACCTTGACGTGCAGCTCGACGGCGCTCTCCGCGACGACGGTGCGCGCTTGCGCGGACGACGGCTCTGCGCCGCGGCCGGCCGTGGCCTCCGGCGCGCGCTCGAGGGCGTCGGACGTAAACGGCGGGAAGTTGCAGGCCGAGGCCGGCGCATCGCCGTCCGACGATGGGTCCAGCACGAGCAGCAGTCCAGCGCCCGCGATCAGGCCGAGCAGGAAGACCGCGGCGTGAGAAAGCCTTAACGGCACCGGGGCCCGGCGCTAGGCGTGAAGAAAACCCTGGATGTCTTCGGCCGTGAACTTGTTAACCATGCACGCTGTGGCTTTTCCCCTCACGGTGATTGGCAGCATGCGGCAGGCGGTTTCTTCGTTGCCGGCTTCCACGATGACCCAGCCCACGTGCTCGCCGCTCTTGCAGCCCCAGTCGAAGCGGGCCAGCAGCTCCTTGCTGTGGCCAAAGACACTATCGAGCTCAGCTACGCAGTCTTCGGCAGTGTGCGGGACCGTAATCAGATATCGCGCCATTTCTGTTTCTCCTTGTCGTGAGGTGACGAAATCCAGTCACGATGTTAGGCAAAGACGGGGTTCGTTGCCACCGGCCCCATTAGAAGTGATTGCTAATGTAGTGGTCGGCCCGGATAGCGGCCGTCGCGCCATCGCCGGCCGAAGCGACAACCTGACGGGCAGAGTTGTTGCGTATGTCACCGGCCGCAAAGATGCCCGGCACGCTGGTCTCCATCCATTCGTTCACGATGACGTGACCACCGTTGTCGGTCTTGAGCAGGCCCTCGATGAATCCACTGTTCGGCGTCTGGCCGATGAAGATGAAGACACCATCGATCGGGAAGTCTTCTTCCTCGCCGTTCTTGAGGTTGCGCAGGTGCACGGACGTTACGTCGTCCTCACCGTCGATCGAGTCGACGACGGTGTCCCAAATGAAGTTCATCTTCTCGTTGGCGAAGGCACGCTCCTGCAGGACCGCACTGGCACGCAACGAGTCGCGCCGGTGGATCACGTGGACCTTTGAGGCGTAACGCGAGACGAAGAGGCCTTCGTCCATGGCGGCGTCCCCGCCGCCTACGACCGCCACTTCCTGCTCTTTGAAGAAGGCGGCGTCACAGGTGCCACAGTAGGACACCCCATGACCGACGAGACGCTCCTCGCCCGGGACGCCCAGCTTGTTGTAGTCGGCGCCCGAAGTGACGATCACGGCCTTCGCCATGAAATCGCCATCATCGGTGCGAATCAGGTGACCACCTTCCTGCGGTTCGATGCTGGTGACGGCGACGTATGCCATCTCGGCGCCGTACTTTTCGGCCTGCTTCTGCATCGCCTGACCAAGGTCGAAGCCGTTGATCATGTCGATACCCGGGTAGTTTTCGATTTCGGAAGTCAGAGCGATCTGGCCGCCCGTGACGTTCTTTTCGATGACCACCGTGCTACGGCGCGCTCTCGCGGCGTAGAGAGCGGCGGCCAGACCCGCCGGTCCGCCACCGATGATGACGATGTCGTATTCCTTAACAGCCAATGAGATCCCCGCAATTTCGGAAAGCCAGGGGCTCCTCCTGTCGGAGCAGCCCCTGTAAGTTCAGCTGTACTGGTTAGGCCAGCGCGTCGTCCAGGCGCTTCTTGAGGTCAGACTTCGGCCGGAAGCCGACGATCTGGCCCACGGGCTCGCCCTTCTTGAAGACGAGCAGCGTCGGGATGCTGCGGATGCCGTACTTGGCGGCGGTGCGCGGGTTGTCGTCGGTGTTGAGCTTGCGGAACTCGACCTTGCCGTCGTACTCCTCCGCCAACTCTTCGACAATCGGCGCCACCATGCGGCAGGGGCCACACCACGGAGCCCAGAAGTCGACCAATACGGGCTTGTCGGCCTCGAGTACGTCGCCGTCCCAGCTCGTGTCGTTGACTTCGCTTGGCTTCGCCATCAGATACCTCTCATTCTTGCGTCCCGAAGACGGGACCTTTGACTTTCCAGCGTTGTTACTCCTATACTCTATATACCCCCAGGGGGTATGTCAAGGGCCCTGGGGAGTAACAAGTAGCCGGGAGCAGTAACAAGCCTCTACTTGTTACCGAGAGGACACCGATGGAAGAGTCGAAGCAGCTCACAACGCGCCTGCGCCGCATCGAGGGGCAGGTTCAAGGCATCCAGCGCATGCTGGACTCCGGCCGCGAGTGCGAAGAGGTACTGACCCAGATCATGGCGGTCCGCAGCAGCCTGGACCACGTCGGACTGCTGCTGATGGAGATGCACATCGAGAAGTGCGTGCTGGGTAACCTGCCGCCGGACTCGCCTATGACTCGGGAGATTGGCGACGTGTTGAAGTCCTGGGCGCGCTTCGGCCTGGTGCCGGGCGCGCGTTCTGACGTGGAGGCGGACGCCCTCTACTCCCGCCCCGCCGATCCGTCTGGCTAGACGCTGCGCCGCGCGGACCTCCTGACGGGCCCCCGCGTGGCGGGGCCGCACGCCCGCGAGCGCCAGATGCAGGCCGGGCACGGGCCCCCGCAGGACGATCCGTACGCCCCCGCGGACCCGGCGACGACGCGCCCCTTGCTCCTTCCGGACGCTCCGAGCGTCCTCGCTGGCCTGACGGCGGGCCGCTTCGCCCTCTGGGCGGACCCGACGGGCGCCCTGTGCTACCTCGCCCCGCGGACGGCGATTCGCTTCTTTCACCTTCCGGTTGCTCCGGTCGTCCTCGGTAGCCTGCTGAGGGGCCGCTTCGGCCTCTTGGCGGGCCGGAGGGGCGTCCGGGGCCGCCGCGTCCCGCGCCCGCCGGCGGCGCGCCGCGCGGACGCCACGCCGGCTTCGGCCGTGGGAACCAGGCCGGCCCTTCGGTCTCTCGCTGGCCGCGGACTTCGCGATTGACGGCCGGACGCGGCGGCCGGCTGGTCCGCGGCGGCGGGCCATCGAAGCCTCGTCGCGGCCTCTCGTCGCGATCACGCGGCGCACCGTCGTCTCGGTCGCGACGAGGGTAACGCGGCGGCGAGTCCTCAGCGTTATCGCTGTATGAGCGGCGCACCGGCTGACCCTCCACCGGCATCTTGACCTCACCGGCGCGCGACGGCTTCGGCGTGACGAGGACCAGGACGGTGAGCCGGCCCGGGCCGATGTTTTCGATCGTGTGGTCCACGCCTGGCGGAACCAGGGCGGCGTCCTGCTCCACCATCTCCTCGATCTGCGGCCCGGTCTGCAGCCGCGCCAGGCCCTCGATGACGAGGTACAACGAATCGGACGTGGTGAGGCCGCGCCGTTTCTCCGTCTGCTCCGCCTCGAGACAGATCAGGTCGCAGACCAGGCGGGGACGGTCGAACAGGTTGACGCGTATCGGACGCTCTCGGAGAAACCGCCGAGAGCGGCCGATGTTGACAAGATCCATGGGACTCCTAATCCTTCCCGTGAAGGACGGCCGAGGGCTCTTCTTCTATTTCGCTTCCGTGCCGGGCTTCAGGGGCGAAGGATTCGCGCATCACGGGCAGCAGGTTGCTCGCCGCGGCCGTGCTGGCCAGCCGTAGAGCATTCTTGATCGCGATGGCGTCGGCACGGCCGTGCGCTACGACCACGATACCGTTGACGCCGAGAAGGTTGCCGCCGCCGTACTCCTCGTACTGCAGGCGCTTGAGGACACGACGCAACGCCGGCTTGACCAGGATCGCCGCGCTGATGAACAGCGGGCTGCTTTTGATCACGCTTCGGACCTGCTCCAGGATGTAGTCGGCGACGCCTTCGCCGGCTTTGAGCGCCACGTTGCCGGTGAAGCCATCCGTCACCACAACGTCGCAGATGCTTTTGTGAATGTTGACGCCCTCAACGTTGCCGATGAAGTTGAGCCCGGATTCCTTGATCCGGTCGTACGCCTCAACGGCGAGCTCGCTGCCTTTGCCCGCCTCTTCGCCGACGTTCAGCAAGCCGATGCGCGGGTTCTTTGTTTGCAGCACGTTCTCCGAGTAGGCAGCGCCCATCTTGGCGAACTGCAGCAGGTGGCTGGGGCGGCAGTCCACGTTGGCGCCGGCGTCGATCAGGAAGACGCGTCCTTCGTTGTAGGGCAGCACGGCGCCCAGGGCAGGCCGCTCGACGCCCGGGATGCGTCCGAGGACGAAGAAGGCGGACGTCCAGACGGCGCCGCTGTTGCCGGCGGAGACGACTGCCGACGCTTCGCCGTTCTTGACCATCGACGTCGCGACGTTGATCGATGCGTCGCGCCGCGTGCGCACCGCCTTGACGATTTCGTCCTCGTCCATCGTGATCGCGTCGCCGGCCGGGACGATGCTGACGCGCGGGTTCTTGGGGTGTTTGGCAAGCTCCGGCTCGACGATGTCCGGGGGCCCAACCAGGGCCACCTCA
>DASTLN010000048.1:0-4787 GCA_035714925.1 Dehalococcoidia bacterium
AGCAAGGACCGCATCCTGACGACTCACGGCGGCAGCCTGACACGGCCGGACGACCTGCTGGCGATGATCGAGGCGAAGGATGCGGGACGGCCTTACGACGAGGCGGCGTTCGCGAAACGTGTGACGGCGGAGGTGGCGGAGGTCGTGCGGCGACAGCGCGACGCCGGCATCGACGTGGTGAGCGACGGGGAGGAGGGAAAGCCCGGCTTCTTTACCTACATCGACGAGCGGCTGACGGGGTTCGAGACGCGCCCGGACAACGCGCCGCCTGGACCACGCTTCGCGGACATGCGAGACCACCCGGAGTACGCCGATATCGCGCCGCAAGGGTTGTCGCGGCCGGTTTGCGTCGGGCCAATCACCTACGTCGGGCAGGCACAACTGCAGACGGACATCGACAACTTCAAGGCGGCGCTGCAGGGCGTCAACGTCGAAGAGGGGTTCCTGCCGGCGGCGGCGCCCGGGATGGTGTCCGCGGACCGGCCCAACGAGTACTACAAGTCGCGCGAGGAGATGCTTTACGCCACGGCGGATGCGCTGCGTGAGGAGTACAGGGGAATCGTCGATGCGGGGTTCGTGCTGCAGCTGGACGCGCCGGACATCCCGATGGCGTATCCGCGCAAGATGCACGAGTGGACCAAGGCGGAATACCTCAAGGACGTCGAACTGTTGGTCGAGGTGACAAATCACTCGCTACAAGGGATCGCGCCGGAGATGGTCCGGTTCCACGTCTGCTGGGGTAACTACGAAGCGCCGCATCACTACGACGTCGAGGTGAGGGAGATCGCGCCCAGCCTCGTCAAGCTGCGCTGCGGTGCGCTGTACGTGGAGGCCGCCAACCCGCGCCACGAGCACGAATGGAGCGTCTGGCGCGACGTGAAGCTGCCGGACGGCATGGCGCTGATCGCCGGCATCATCGACACGAAGACAAACATCGTCGAGCACCCGGAGCTCGTCGCGGAGCGCATCGTGCGGTTCGCGGATGTCGTCGGCCGCGAGAACGTCATCGCGGGGACGGACTGTGGCTTCGGGACGGTGGCGAACCGGCGGCGCGTCTTCCCATCGGTGATGTGGGCCAAGCTGAGGGTGCTGTCGGATGGCGCGGCAATCGCATCGAAGCGCCTCTGGTAACGAGAGGGGTTCGGACATGGGCAGGCTCGATGGCAAGGTGGCGCTGATCAGCGGCGGCGCACGCGGGCAGGGCGCGGTAGAAGCGAGGATGTTCTGCGGCGAGGGCGCCAAGGTCGTCATGGGCGACATCCTGGATGACGAGGGCGACGCGCTGGAGAAGCAGCTGCGCGGCGAGGGATTCGACGCGACGTACGTCCATCTGGATGTCACGAATGCGGACGACTGGCGCAACGCAATTGAGACCACGGAGCGCCGTCACGGACTGCTTAACGTCCTCGTCAACAACGCTGGCATCCTGATCAGAAAATCAATTGAGGAGACGACGGAGGATGACTGGGACCGCATCATGGCGGTCAACGTGAAGGGCGTCTTCCTCGGCACGAAGGCGGCGGTTCCCGTGATGCGTCGCGGCGGCGGTGGCTCCATCGTCAACATCTCATCCACGGCGGGAATCGTGGCAGGCACGTCCTCGGCCGCATATATCGCGACGAAGGGCGCGGTGCGTCTGTTCACGAAGGCCACGGCGATCCAGTTCGTAGGGGACAACATCCGCTGCAATTCGGTGCATCCCGGGCCCATCGAGACCGAGATGATCGCGGAGATGAAGGCGGACGAAGCCGTCTGGTCGCGGCGCATGCAGCTTCTGCCGATGCGACGCGCGGGCGTGCCTGAAGAAATAGCCTATGGTGTGCTGTTCCTGGCATCGGACGAGTCGTCTTACATGACTGGCAGTGAGCTGGTCATCGACGGCGGGACCACGGCTCAGTAGCGAAACGAAAACGAAGAGGAGGAATCAAGATGGCCAACCAACTGGAGCAATTCGCGACGGAGTGCAATCAGATTCTCAAAAAGGATCCCGGCCCGTCGGGGCGCGAGAAGATCTGTCGCGCGCTGGAGAAGCTTCTCGGTGACGGCGATTTCGTCGAGGCGCACCTCGGCGATGGGACCGGTACGCGCGATGTGCTGTACGAGGACCCGGACCTGGGCTTCTGCATCCTGGCCCACTCCTACGAAGGCGCCAGCCAGTCGGCGCCTCACGACCACGGGCCCGCGTGGGCAATCTACGGGCAGGCGAGCGGTGTGACCGAGATGACGGAGTGGGAGGTGGTGCAGCCGGCCAGCGAGGAGAAGCCTGGCAAGGTGAAACGGGCGAAGACTTACGCGCTGAGGCCGGGCACGGCCTGCCTCTATAACGAAGGCCAGCTGCACTCGCCCCGCCGTGAAGACTCCACGAAGCTCATACGCATCGAGGGACAGAATATGGACGGCGTGAAGCGGCTGCGCTACGAGGCCGTGGATTAGGGACTGATGACGTAACTCCCCCAGTGAAGCGAGAGAGTGACAGCGGCAAAACGGGAGGTCTGATCGTGGAATACAAGCTTTTCTCAGCCGATTCGCATGTAAGCGAGCCGGCGGATTTGTGGACGGAGCGGATCGATAAGGCGTTTCGGTTCCGCGCGCCGCGGGTTGAGAGCCTGGAGCGTGACGGGCGGATGCAGGAGTTCTTCCTCTACGAGGGCTTCCCGCCGCACCCGGTCGGTATCGGGCTCGGCGCCGCGGTGGCGCAGGAGGGGCGGGCCGACCTTCGCGCCGGCACGAACACGACGAGCTACAGCAACGCGCGGCCCGGCGGCTGGGACCCGGTCGTAAGGCTCGGCGACCAGGACGTCGACGGCGTCGAGGGCGAGGTGCTGCACACGACGCTGGCGTTCCGCCTCTTCTGGCTGCGCGACGCAAAGCTGCAGGAGGCCTGCTTCCGCGTCTACAACGACTGGCTGGCCGAGTACTGCAGCCACAGCCCGA
Organism: Dehalococcoidia bacterium; assembly: GCA_035714925.1. Taxonomy (GTDB): domain Bacteria; phylum Chloroflexota; class Dehalococcoidia; order DSTF01; family WHTK01; genus WHTK01. The sequence goes on from DASTLN010000048.1 coordinate 2,935, forward strand.
ACCGGTTGATCGGCGTGCCGTTGATCTCCCTGTACAACGTCGAAGCGGCAGTCACTGAGCTGCGACGCACGGCTGCGTTGGGCCTGAAGGGCGCGATGGTCTGGCTGTCGCCGCCTGAGGGAGCACCGCCGTTCTCGTCGCCGCACTACGATCCGTTTTGGGCCGAGGCGCAGGACCTCGAGATGCCCGTGGTGCTGCACGAGATCACCGGCGCCGGTGAGAGCCGCCTGAGCCAGGCGTACTGGGACGAGCACCGCGTGCTGCAGAACGTCATCGCGCCGCACGAAGCCCAGCGGACGTTCGCGCAGCTGATCTTGTCGGGAGTGTGCGAAAGGTTCCCGAGTTTGCGGTTGATATCGGCGGAGAACGGCACGGACTGGCTGCCGCTCTGGCTGAAGCGCCTGGACGGGGCGATCAAACGGGTTCGCGGCGAAAACACCTACCCGACGGCGCTCACGCTGCAGCCGACAGAGTACTTCCACCGCCAGGTCTACTTCTCCTACATCAACGAGCCGGAGGCGGTGGAGCACCGCCACGAAATCGGCGTCGATAACCTGATGTGGGCGTCGGATTACCCGCACAGCGCGTCGACGTGGCCGAAGTCGCTGGAGGTCGTGGACCGCGACACGAGCGCGATACCAGCCGAAGAGCGGCGCAAGCTGGTGCACGACAACGTGCTGCGGGTCTACGGCGTCGCCGCGCCGGTAACCGCCTGAGGCGAGGACGTGGCGCTACGACTGAAGACCACCTGCGCGCCGAACCCGCGCATCCAGCCGCTGGTCGATGGCAAAGTGTCTCTGGCGGACGTCGAGTTCGACTGGCAGCTGCAGCCCGTGCCCATGCTGTTTCGCAACAACATCGCGAATGACGCGCTGGAGCTTTCTGAGATGTCGATCTCGGAGACGCTGCTGACCGTCGACCGTAAGGCAGCGCTTGGACGCGGGCGCTGGGATTGGTGGGCGCTGCCGATCTATCTCAGCCGGGGCCACTTCTGGGGCGGCATGTACGTCAACGCGGCGTCCGGGATCCATGGGCCGGACGACCTGCGCGCCAAGCAGATCGGCGTGCCGGACTATCCGATGACAGCCGCTCTGTGGATGCGCATCGTGCTGAAGGACCTCTACGGCATCGAGGCGGCGGACAACGAGTGGCACAACCTCCGGCCGTTGCAGGAGAGCCAGGCGATCGCGCTGGAGCTGGACAAGGACCCGCCACCGGGTATCACGGTGAACTGGGAAATCAAAGACGACCCGATCGCGATGCTCGAGCGTGGCGAGCTGGACGCGGCGATTGGCATCGGCGGGCCGCGGCTGGAGAGCAACGGCAAAGTCCGCAAGCTGATGCCGGACAACGGCCGGGCGGTCTTCGCCGAGTTCTTTCGTAAGACGGGCTGCTTCCAGGCTAACCACCACTTCGTCATTCAACGGCGCTTGCTCGAAGGAAGGCCGGAGACGGCGCTGGCGCTCTACGAGGCCTTCCGGCGTTCGAAGCTGGCCGCTTACGAACATGGGGACGCGGCGTATCTCTTCTTCGAGGGCGATAACCGCGCGGAGCAGGACACGGTCTACGGCGACGACCCGTACCCGCCGGGACTTACCGCGATGAGAAAGACACTGGAGCGGGCGATTCAGGGCTCGCTGGAGCAGGGGCTGATCCGGCGGCCCGTGGAGCTGGAAGACGTCTATCACCCCGGCACGCTTGACACCTAGCGCAGCCGGCTAGCTCGACGCTGCAGCATCCGCCTGTCGCGCGTGGCGGAAACGCGGGAGGCAACTTGCGGTACCGAGGCTGGTGGATCGTCGTAACGGCCTTTCTGACGCAGTTCAACGCCACCGGCGCGAGCGGGTGGGTTT
>DASTLN010000049.1:0-2361 GCA_035714925.1 Dehalococcoidia bacterium
CGGCTGTACGCGGACTCGCTCAGCCGCTTCCAGCGTGTGCTGACGTTCGTCAGCGGCCACGGCGAGGGCTGGGCGCTCTACGCCGAGCGGCTGATGTGGGAGTTGGGCTACCTCGAGAACGCCGATTGCTACATGGGCCTGCTCAGCGCGCAGGCCCTGCGCGCCGTGCGCGTGATCATCGATATCGGCATGCACCTGGAGCTTGCGATCCCATCCAGCGAAGCGTTCCATCCGGGCGAGACCTGGTGCCACGACCTCGCCCTGGACTTCGCGACGGAGCGCGCCCTGCGGCCGCGGCGGTTCATGGAGAGCGAGGTCGTCCGCTACCTGGGCTGGCCCTCGCAGGCGATCTCGTACAAGGTGGGCGAACGCTCATGGCTGGCGGCGCGGGACGGCGCCCGCAAGGCGGCCGGCGAAGCCTTTGACCTGAAGGCGTTCCACACCAAGGCGCTGAGCATCGGCCCGATGGGCCTGGCGCAGCTGGAACGCGAGCTCGCGGGAGGATAGGAGACAGGAGACAAGGGACAGGAGACAGAAGATGCGAAGCCGGAGTCGTAGGGACAGACCTTCAGGTCTGTCAAAGAAACGCCCCGCTCACGGGCACAACCAACCGAAACGCCCTGAAGAGCCAGGTCACGCGCGTGTTCGGGGCGCGCTTTGGACAAGGCTAAAGCGATGTCCGCACAAGTGTTAGGTGTGAGCGAATGAGTCGTAGGGACAGACCCTTCAGGTCTGTCAAAGAGACGCCCCGCTGGCGCCACAACCAACCGAAACGCCCTGAAACGCCAGGTCGCGCGCGTATTCGGGGCGCACTTTGGACAAGGCTGAAGCCATGTCCCTACGAGAGGTAGGAGCGAACGTATGCTGACTTTGGTCCCAGAAGAGATCGAAATCTACGCGCGCAACCACTCCACCGCCGTGCCGCCGCTGCTCGTCGAACTGCAGCGTGCGACTGAGGAGAAGTTCCCGGACCGGGCCGTGATGCTGTCCGGGCAGGTGGAGGGCCTGCTGCTGCAGACGCTGGCCGCGGCGATGGGAGCGCGGCGGGCGCTGGAAGTCGGGACGTTCACCGGCTTCAGCGCGCTGATGATGGCGGCGGCGCTACCGGACGACGGCGAGGTTGTGACGCTCGAGCTGAGTGCCGAGCACGCGGCCTTCGCGCGCAGCTTCTTCGAGCGCAGCGAGCACGGCCACAAAGTCCGCCTCGTCGAAGGGCCGGCGCCGGAGTCACTGAAGGGACTGGCGGGCCCGTTCGACCTCGTCTTCATCGACGCCAACAAGACAGGTTATGTCGACTACTACGAGGCGGCGCTGCCGCTGCTCTCCGAGCGCGGCGTGATCGCGGTGGACAACGTGCTCTGGAGCGGCGAAGTGCTGGACCCGAAGGACGACGACGCCCGCGCCATCGTCGCCTTCAACGAGCACGTCGCGCAGGACGAGCGCGTGACGCAGGTGCTCTTGACGGTGCGGGACGGCATCCTGCTGATACGGCGCAGATAGGCGCAAGGGAGCCCGCAGGAGGCCGAATCCGGCGCTTGTTGTGACTGGGCGTTAGTGGTATATTTTTTGGGGTAAATAGACGCTCTTTGAGGAGTGGGGTGGCACCCACTTTTTTTTGGCCCTGCGAAAGGGGCCGCGAAGGGCAACTGGAGGTTTGCGCGGGCCGTGAAGAGCGAGTTCATGATCGCCATAACACAGCTGGCGGCAGAGAAGAATCTGCCCCAGGAGGTGGTCCTCGATGCGATGGAGGCCGCCCTTGTTTCCGCATACAAGAAAGACAGCGATATGACGGGCGACATCGCCGTCCGCATCGACCGCGAGACCGGCGACCACCACGTCTACCGCCAGCACCGCGTAGTACAGGAAGTCGAAGAAGCCGAATCGGAGATCACGATTCAGGAGGCGCGCAAGCGCAAGCCTGACGCCCAGATCGGCGATGTCCTGCGCGAAGAGGTGCACCCCGGCGCCGCCGGCCGCATTGCCGCCCAGACGGCCAAGCAGGTCGTCCTGCAGCGGCTACGCGAGGCCGAGCGCGAAATGGTGTTCGAGGAGTTCTCGAACCGCGCCAGCGACATCGTCTCCGGCGTTGTCCAGCGCATCGAGCCGAAGCACATCGTCGTCGACCTCGGCAAGACCGAGGCGGTCTTCCCGATAACGGAACAGGTGCGTAACGAGCACTACCGGGGTGGCCAGCGGCTGAAGTTCTACCTGCTGGAGGTTCACCGCTCGATCCGCGGGCCGCAGCTCGTGCTCTCGCGCACGCACAAGAACCTGCTGAAGCGGCTGTTCGAGCTGGAGGTGCCGGAGATATACCGCGGCATCGTCGAGATCAAGTCGATCGCGCGTGAGGCCGGCTACCGC
>DASTLN010000050.1:0-6366 GCA_035714925.1 Dehalococcoidia bacterium
GCGGATGCGCTCTCGGGTGACGTGGAACTCGCGGCCGACCTCTTCGAGGGTGCGGCTGCGGCCGTCCTCTAGGCCGAAGCGTAGCTCCAGCACCTTGCGCTCGCGCGGGGCGAGGCTGGCGAGCACGTCCATCACTTGCTCCTTGAGCAGCTGGTGGGCGGCAGCGTCGGCCGGGGCCAGCGCGACCGGGTCCTCGATGAAGTCGCCGAGGTGGGAGTCTTCCTCTTCGCCGATCGGCGTTTCGAGGGAGACGGGCTCCTGCGAGACCTTCATGATCTCGCGGACCTTCTCCGGGGCGATCTCCATACCGCGTCCGATCTCCTCGCTGGTGGGCTCGCGGCCGTACTCCTGGACGAGACGGCGGCTAACGCGCACGAGCTTGTTGATCGTCTCGACCATGTGCACCGGGATGCGGATGGTGCGAGCCTGGTCGGCGATGGCGCGGGTGATGGCCTGCCGGATCCACCAGGTGGCGTAGGTGCTGAACTTGAAGCCCTTGCGGTAGTCGAACTTCTCGACGGCACGGATGAGGCCGATGTTGCCTTCCTGGATCAGGTCGAGAAGCGACATGCCGCGGCCGATGTACTTCTTCGCCACGCTGACGACGAGGCGGAGGTTGGCCTCGGTGAGGTTACGCTCGGCCGCGAGGCCTTCTCGCTTGAGGCGGCTGAAGTTTTCGCGCAGAGGCCGTTCGCAGCTCGAGAGCTTGGCCTTGGCGTCTGGGCTGGGCGGCAGGAGGTTCTCCTCGCCGGCGGCTTCTGCCATCATGCCGACAAGCCCGGGCTGCAGGATATGCGTGATGATCGACAGCTGCACGATGGCGCGCGCAGCCTCGTCGACGTCCAGCTTGCGAGCCTTGGCGACGACTTCGGCGAACTCCACGCTCATCTCGCCGTCGATGAAGTCGCGCAGCACCGGGTCGCCGACGCGTTCGGCCAGCGGCATGCGGCGCGGCAGGTTGAGATGCTTGACCGCGAGGTCAAGCACCGGCTTGTACTTGTGCAGCTGTTCGAAGAGCGTGAGGGCGGTTTCTACGGCCGAAGGATCCTTGCCGTTCTCGGCGCGCCAGGTGTCCTCGATGGCTTCGATGTGCTGACCTTCCTCCATCTGCCGGGCGAGACGCTTCTCGTCCGCCGCGGAGAGCAGGAAGACCTTGCCGATTTCACGCAGGTACATGCGGACCGGGTCATCGATGCCTTCCTGGTCTTCGAGTGGCACACCGGTCTGTGCCGCTTCCCGTTCCTCATCAGCCTCTTGCGAGAGCTTGATGTCAGGCTCTGACCAGATGTCGGACGAGCCGAGGTCACGGGTGCGACTTTCAATCATGTCAGCGACGCGGCGGAAGGAATCGCCTTCGCCGGCGCTGCCGTTGGTTAGCATCTCTGTGTCGCCTTCAGCGACGCCGTCCAGTGAGACGCGATTGGTCATGCTAACGCACCTTCTCCCAAGTCAACCCAATAAGACCGGATCGGGCAGTCGAAGAACGACTTCCCTTGCGGTCCTCCAAATGGAGTGCTAACCCTCGTGGTCAGAGCGGGAACCTTCGTTCAAGCGGCGGTGAAAGCGCAGGCCGGCTTCCATATCTTCGAGGAGTTGGGACGCGGCGTTTGCCGTTGCTTCGTCCTCTGGTGTCTCCTCTGCCTTGCCTGCTCCCATCCGTGCTCGGGCGATGGATGCAACCTGCCCCGGCCGAACTCCTGCCTGTCCTTCGGCAAGAGCCAGGGCGCTAGCCTCCTTGACTGCCCTTATTTTAGCGTGTTTGAGTCTATGGACACAATCTAGAAACGCGCTTTCAGCTTCGTTTGTTTCAATAATTGGTAAATTAGCGGCCATTACAACTTGATATAACTCCCAGAGCTCGCTTTCCTCTTCCGATATGGGCTCAGAAAGACGCCAGCGTCGGAATAGCTCGCGATTCTCGCTGACGTCGAACAAGTCATCGTCGAGCTCTTTCCCTCTATCGGCAAGAGTAGAGACGCGAAATAGGAGTGATAGGAGATAAGCTTCGCGCGCTCCTGAGGCGGGCTTCATGCGTAATGGCGTCGACGAGGTGGGTTGATTGCTCGTTGCAGCGGTCCCATCGCCGGCTCGGGAGCGGGGGCGGCGGCGCAGCTCTCGCCGCAGCTCGTCCTCGCTGACGCGGGCGAGTCGCGAGAGTCGTTGCAGGTAATGGGCGCGCAGCACGGGGTCGGTGACGTCCGCGATGGCGGGCAGGACCTCAGCGACGAGCTGAGAGCGGTCTCGGGGCTGCACCAGATCGAGGCCGGCGCTGACGACGGCGATGAGATGGTCGACGACGGGACGGGCGGAGTCGACGGCGTTGGGCCAGGCGTCGGGCTCCGAGGAGCGGATCAGCTCATCGGGATCCTTACCGCGAGGCAGCGCGACGACGCGGATGTCGAGGCTGCGGGCGCGGCCGACAACGCGAGTGGGACGCTCAGCGGCGGCCACAACCTGGATGGCGCGAAGGTTGGCGGCGCTGCCGGCCTCGTCAGCGTCCATGGCGAGGATGACGCGCTCGGCAAAGCGCTGCAGCAGCGCCGCTTGACGATCGGTCAGCGCCGTGCCCATTGACGCGACGACGTTGCGGTGGCCGAACTGATGGGCTGCGATGACGTCCATGTAGCCTTCGACGATGACGGCGGTGCCGGCGCTTCGGATCGCCTCCTTCGCCCGATCGAGTCCGAAGAGGAGGCTGCCCTTGTCGAAGACGTGTGTCTGGGGCGTGTTGACGTACTTCGCTCCGGGCTGCGACTCGGCGTCGCCACCGGGCAGGACGCGGCCACCGAGGCCGACGACGCGGCCGCGGTCGTCGCGGATGGGGAAGATGAGGCGATCGCGGAAGCGGTCGTAGGGTCCGCGCTCGCCCTCGACGAGAAGTCCCGCTTTGATCAGGTGAGCCTCGCTGTAGCCACGACTGGTGAGGTGGTCGCGCAACGTGTTCCACCCGGGCGGCGCATAGCCGAGCTGGAAGTCGTTGACGGTCGGCTGGTCGAGGCCTCGTTCATCGATGTAGGCCTGCGCGCGGGGTGATGTGGCCAGGAGGCTGTGGTAAAAGAGCGCCGCCGCTTCGTTGGCGTCTTGCAGGGTCTTGATTTCCTGGCGGCGCGGGCCGTCGCTCTGCAGCTCGACGCCGGCGCGCTCAGCAAGCATGCGCAGGGCGCCGGTGAAATCGAGGTTCTCCTTCTTGGAGACGAAGGAGATGACGTCACCGCCGGTGGAGCAGGCGCCGAAGCAGTGCCAGTTCTGGCGGTCGGGGTAGACGTAGAAGGAGGGGGTCTTTTCGTTGTGGAAGGGGCAGTTGGCCTTGAAGTAGCGGCCGGCCTTCTGCAACCGGACGTAGGCTCCTACGACCTCGACGATATCGAGACGAGCTTTGACTTCTTCGACTGCGGTCATGGCGGGGGGCCAGTTCTCCTCCTGTATGGATACCACGGGCGTCAAGCGAGTTGGGAGACGCTTATGTCATTCTTGGAGGCCAACGTCATGCCGAGGGCTGCGCATCCTTCAGGCTGGCGCCTTTGTCTGCTCCGCCTTCTAGATTGGGACTTCCGAGGGGACACCCTCGGGCTCCCCGCGCATGGGCTGCGCCCCTACGAACGCTGCTCAGGTCTTCTATTACGCACCACGCCAGGCAAATAGGTGAGGGCTTCAACGTTCAGGCTGTAAGGCGTCTACGTGGTAGCCAGCGCTGCCTTGATGGTTTCGATCTGGGCGACGTGCTCAGCTTCGTGGTCGATGACCTTGGTGCGGAGGATCCAGGCGATGCTCTGGGCGCCGAGTACGGGGTGAGTCGTCTTTCGCTCCAGGCCTCCTTCGATCCCGGACGCCTCGTCCAGCAGACTCTCGACTTCGCGGCGAGAGGCGAGCAGGCCGTGGATCAGCTGAGGCACCGGGGAGGCGCGACCGGATCGGGCGGCTTCGTAGTGCTCCTCGTCGGTGCCGGGCGTGATGACGATGCCGTCCTGCTGCAGCGCGAGGGAGATGCGCGAGGCCCGCAGGCGCTCCTGTTGCAGCAGGTGCGCCAGGACCTCGGCGATGCACCAGTTGGGTCCCGTGGCGCCGGCAGGCGCAGGTGGGCGCTTCTTGAATTGCTCCTCGCTGACGCCGGCGATGGTCTCGAGGAGGCGCTGACGGACCTCGGTTAGCGACCGGCGGAGCTCATCGACCTCGGCGCTCATGGCGTCAGTTTAGCGCCGTCGCCCGGCCGATCCGAGGCGAGGCACGGAGAAGACAGCGGCTAGTCCTCGGGCGTCGGAGGGACGCTGGTGCTATTGGGGCCGGCGCCTCCGTCACCGGCGACGACGCAGGTGACGACATTGTTCGATGGGTCGAGGTCTTGCGGCTCGCTGGCGAAGACAATGGCGATGGTGGTGCGCGGGGGCTGGACTTCGATACCGGTGTTAACGGGGACGATCTGGCCGACGCCTAGTGTGAGTGCGAGTGTCTGCTCGTTAATGACGCCCTCGGGTGTCGAAACGGTGAGGATAATCTGGCGGCCGGTCATGCTGACGTCGCCGACGTTCCGGATCGCGAGGTTGATCGGGCCACTGGCGGGGCAGACGTTGCCGAGCACCTCGACCGAGATGTCAGGCGGGCCAAGCGCCTCTTCCGTGGGAGTCGCGGCAGGCGTTGGTGTTGGCTGCTCCACCGACGGTTTCGGTATGGGCGTGAACACGACGGTTTCGATCAACGCATCGGCGCCGTCCGGCACTCGCAAGGCGGAGTCAGGTACCCAGCCTTTGAGCTCGGTCCCGGCGAAGATGATCTGATACCAGGACGAGTCGTCGTTGCGGCCGACGACGCTGACATCCTGTCCGTTGCGCAGCAGGCCGAGCTCGAAGAACTCGAGACCGGGGCCTTCGCGGATGGCGGCGACGGCGATGACCCTGGCCTGAACGCCGGGCAGCTCGCCGGGAGCCGGGGTGGGCGTGCGGGAGACGACGCCAGCGCTGCTGCCGGGTGAGTCCCCACCTTCGCTGAAGACGATGACGAAGGCAACGGCCAGGATGATTGCCCCGGCAACGGCGAGCGCGGCGAGGACGTAGGGATTGCGAAGCATGGAGTACTCGGCCTCGTCGTAGTCGTCGTACTCCTCGTAGACCGGCGGCGGCGCCATGGGCCTGCGAGCCACCGCGGGGCGAGCGGACGGAGGCGGTTGCTTATCCGGTGGCGGCAGGTCGGCGATGAAGTCGCTGAGGCCGTCGTCCGGCGGCGTTTCCGGCGGTTGAGATGCAGCGGGAGGGTCAGACGGCGCATCCGACCACAGATCGCCCTGATCAGCGCGGCGTGACGAGGACGATGGCGGTGGCGTTGCGTCTCGTCGTGGCTGACGTGGGCGTCGCGTAGGGGGATTCTTTTCGTCGTCGGAGGTCACAGGCGAGGCGTCCTTGCCGAAGGGTTCAACCGTAAGATGGTATCAGATGGCGGTATTATGTCGTCATGGCACGCAGGTGCCCTGGGGCAGCGTGCCAGCTTTTTCGTTACATTGGTAGCAGGGTCTTCGTTATAGGTTGCAAGAGGTAAGGTCGTCCCCGTGCGAAAACAACTGCTCTACCTGATAGCTGTCCTGTCCCTCGCGGGCGGCATGGTGCTGGCTGTGGTCTCGTTCACCGCCACTGGCAGCCAAGAGGAGCCGCTGGCGATCGGCGCGCCGTTACCGACGCGGGTACCGGCGACGGCGACGGTAACAGCAGAACCACGACCCGACGAGCCAACACCGACACCAACGCCGCAAGGTGATCCGCGGTTGGCGGCGCTCGATATCAACCGTCTCGTTATCCCCGGCATCAACGTCGACGCGCCGATCGTGGTGCTTGGCGTCCTGCCGGACGGGACCATGGCATCGCCCGACGGCCCAGAAGAGGTGGCCTGGTACACGTTCTCGGCCAAGCCGGGCCAGATTGGCAACGTGGTGCTGTCCGGCCACCTCGACTACATCGACTACGGGGCAGCCGTGTTCTGGGACTTGAACACGCTGCGGCCGGGCGACGAACTGCATCTGATCCTGGAAGACGATACAGAGGTCACTTATGTGGTCGAGAGCGTGCGAGAGTACGACGAAGCCACCGCGCCGGTACAAGACATCGTGGGGCCGACAGCCAACGAATCGATAACGCTGATCACCTGTTCGGGCAGCTTCGATCCATCGAACCTGCACTACAATCGGCGGCTGGTGGTGCGCGGTAGCCGGATGGTGGCAGACCAGACCCTTTCGCCAGAGAGACCTGAGGCTCCCACGACCGGCGTCTCGCTACCGACAAACCTTACGCCTAAGGGGAGTATTACAGTTTCGTAAGAGTTTTAACCTGGATCGCGATGTGATCGTTATATTGGGCAGCGAACATTGACGCTTCGAGCGTGCAA
>DASTLN010000051.1:0-12707 GCA_035714925.1 Dehalococcoidia bacterium
TGAGCGGGACGAGGATCAGGAAGTCGCCCACCAGGTAGGCGAACTCCTCGTCCCAGACGTAGTCGAAATCGACGACAGCGGCGACGGGCCAGACGATGGCGAACCAGAGCAGCAGCGCAATCAGGAGCCAGCGAACGCGCCCGTAGCACGTCTCCGTAACCGAGTGGTCTCCAGCCAAATCAGGCCTCGTCCTTGGACACGACAAATGTCCGCGAGAAGCCTGCGTATGGCTGCGGGCTGCGCAGAAACGGCTTGGCGTAGCCGCGAACCAAGAGCCGGTAGGTGCCGGGCGTCGTGCCTGGCGGTATTTGCCACTCGGCGCTGACCTTCGCGAAGGACGTCAGCACACGCTTCCAAATGAACCTTGTCTCCGGGTCGCGGTCGGCCGCGACGGTCTGCCACTGCCGGCCGTCCAGACGTTGCGCCTCCACGAAGGATGACTGCGTCAGCAATCCGCTCTTGGGATGTCCTCCCCAGAACGTCGCGCGCGCCGTCTCCTCTGGACGATAGTGCCGGTGCGGCTGCTCGCTCACGCTGCCGAAATCCTTGAACGGCGGCGCCGCATCGAAAATGACGCCGGGGAACAGGCCGAAAACCTTCGCCCGCAGGTCCCGCGGCTTTGGATCGACCGCCGGAGGCGCCGCCGTGGAAATCGCAGGCTCGCCCGCCGCCATCTCTCCGGCGAGGCGGTCGAACTCCTGCTGGCAGGCCGCGAGCGTCCAGCGCCCGAAGTGCGTCGACGCACCCTCGTACTGCTGGGCCTCGTACTCCTCCTGCGTCACGAGGTAACCGGAGTAGGCATTCGCCAGTCCGGCGATTACCACGTACTTCACACCATCTGACGCAAGCCGGTCTGCTGCCACCTTGCGTAGCCGCCGTCCCGCCATCGTCGTCGCTTCGAACGGCAATGCCGCTAACGCCAACCCGCCGATGCGGACGATCTGCAGGGGCAACACCTCCGGCGAGAGAGGCGGGTTCGTCCAGTTGCTGCGAATGACGATCGGCTTCGGCCACTGCCCGGACGACGCGGGTTCGCACTCAGGCTGGCAGTGGAGAAACGGCCAGACGGTCTTCATCTCCGCGCAGGACGCGCCTTCCCTGCCGATACCGGGACCGTCTTCGGCCCCGGCGAGCATCGACTGCCCGATGGCCGCCGGGCAGGTACGCGCGTTCGACACGCCCGACCATTGCTCCTCCACGGCGATGTTCGACATGTCGAGGTAGCGGTGGCGGTAGTCGATGGGGCCGGTGATCTCCTCTGATGCCTGTTGGTACAGCTCCAGCGCCTTCTCGAACTGCTTGGCGCCAGAAATCTGCGTGCTTTCGAAATCGTCGCGGCCGCCACCATCCTCGCCGCCGTTGATGTTCGGGCTCACGTCACCTTCGTTGCTCTGAGCAAACGCGGCGACGAATGGCGGTTGCGCTTCGGACTGCTTCAATCGCTCGAAGAGATAGGAGGCGTAGCCCTTGTTGTCGCCGCTGATCAGGTGGTTCCGATTGCCCATGGAAGTACAGTGGACCGCGAACCAGTTGATGCAGCCGATCTCCCTCCCGTCTTCTGCTTCCAACTTGAGAACCGTCATAAGCTTGTCCGTGTCGGGGGCGCCGGCTCGATCCGGCGCCGGATTTCTCTCGTAGGCTGTGGGCGACCGGTTGATGCTTGAGCCCTCCAGGTCGCCGCTCGCGATGTATATGCGTCCGGGCTCAAGGTTGGCGTGAGCACGCGCAATCGACTCGAAGATCCCGGAGACGATGGTTTCGAAGTTCTGCTTGTCGAAGCCCAGCGTCGAGAGGTTGTAGAGCGTGTAGTGCGAGAAGCCGCCGGGACCGCTATGCGTGTGAGTTGCGCTGAGCAGGACGTTCTGGTCTGAGTAGAAGCCAGGAAATGCCCGCTGCAGGCGCCGCACGACCTCCTGCTGCGCGGCCTGGAAGATCATCCCGAGGTCGGCGCTGACGAAGGCGACGCGTCTGCCGTTAGCGGGACTCTCGATTACGAAGGCCCGTGACCAGAGCCGCGTATGAACGCCGGCAGTCAGTTGCTGCGGGCGGGCGTAGCCCATCATGGCCAACTCCGCCGCCGGGCCCGTGATGTCGTAGATACTCGCGCCAACGTTGAATTGCGGGGGGTTGTCTCGCATCGCTCCGCCTTAACCTGGACTGGCCGTGTCGCGGTCTTAATCTGTCGTCTCCGCGACGTGGCGAAAGGCTAGTGCTTGCCATTGCAGCGTGTCAATGAGAGCGCCGCCACGTAGCTGCGCGGCGTCCCGAGCACGTTGTGGCTGATGAAGTTCAGCAACATTTGTTCGTGACCGGGTGCCGTCATGCAGAGCCGAGTCTCACGGAACCTGGGCTCCACGTCGAAGTCGCGCGTGAAACCGTAACCGCCGTGCGTGTCGAGACAGGCGCTGGCTGCCCAGGCCGCCTCGCTGGCCAGCAACTTGGCGCTGTTCGCCTCCTCGCCGCAGGACTTGTGGCTGTCGAACAGCCACGCCGCCCTGTCGCGGATCGCTGCCGCCGCGCGCACCTACAGATAGGCCCGCGCGATCGGGAATCGGATTGAAGATCTTCGACTTGAACAGCCTGGTGGGTACTAGACCTCTGGTCGGGCGAAGGGTTCGCGTCGACGTACTTTCCCCGGACGGCCACTACGCCTACGTCTCAACGGAGGGGCCGGAATGGCTGAGGCGCGCCGGACAGGAAACGGCTGCAACCACGACTGCTGGTAGTTGAACCTGCTTGACCTGCAGACGGGCGAACTCGTCTGGCAGGGCAAGCTCGCGGATCAACAGGTCGTCGTGGCTTTTCCGCCAACATGAGTACCGCATCTTCAGCAGGGTCGGTCCGGCGACGGTCCGACGAGGCCAAGACTGGCGGAGCAGGTTCCATCCCTCGACATTGTGTCAATAGACCGCGAAAGAGCAACGGACGTGAGTCCGCGAACGCCCACCAACGGTGATCAACACCAGTTGACCGCGCTGCCTGATTTGCCGTGTGAGGTTGGGCGTACGCGGTACTCGGCTGTACCGTCCCAGTCGGTGGCTTTGATTTCGATGACCACGCGGCTGCCGGCGCTTGCGAGCTCCCGCCTCTGGTAATAGTCCGGCAATAAGCGGGAAACGCAATCTTCTCGCACTGCTAATCATTCTGGAGCTATGTGATCACTGGGCTGTAACAGGAGCCCTCTACGGTCGAAGTGCCCAGTTCGACCCTGGAGGTGCACATGGACATTGAGGCGATCAAGAGCGCGAAGGATGGACTCGATGTGCTCGAAGACGTGTATCGCTACGCGCGCGAAGGCTTCGAAGCTATCCTCGAGGATGACTTTGAGCGCATGAAGTGGTATGGCCTCTTCCGCCGCAAACAGACCCCTGGCTACTTCATGCTGCGGCTGCGGCTGCCCAACGGTATCTTGAGCGCGGCGCAGATGGCCTGTGCCGGCCGCCTTGCAAACGAGTACGGGCGCGGCAGCGTCGACATCACCACACGCCAGAACATCCAGCTACGTTGGATCAGGATCGAAGCCGTCCCGGCACTCTTCGCGGCGCTGGGAGCGTTGGGCATCCGTCACTTGCAGCCCGGTATGGATAACATCCGCAACGTTACCGGCTGACCTGTGGCGGGCCTGGACCCCGACGAAGTGCTCGACGCGTCCGGCCTGGCGCTGGCGATCCAGGAATCAATCATCGGGCGCAAAGACTTTAGCAACTTGCCGCGCAAATTCAACATCAGCATCAGCGGCTGCAGGCATGACTGCGCGCTGTCGCAGACGCACGACCTGGGCCTGACGCCGGCAACAATCGATGGCGTCGTCGGTTTCAGCGTTCGCGTCGGGGGCGCGATGGGCGGCCGTTCGACTCACCTGTCATGGGACCTCGACGTCTTCGTCGAGCCGTGCCAAGTAGTCCCGCTGTGCCTGGCGGTGCTCAGCACATTTCGCGACGAAGGCTCGCGGGAGAACCGCCTGCAGGCGCGTCTCAAGTGGCTGGTCGAGTCGTGGGGCGTCGACCGCTTCCGTGCCGAGATCGAAAGGCGGCTCGGCTCTAGCTTGCGCCGGGCCGGCCGCGACGAGGTCTGGGACTACGGAGGCGACCACGTTGGCGTACATCCGCAGAAGCGCTCCGGTGTGTCCTCTGTTGGCCTCCTTGTACCGGTGGGCCGAACCACGGGCGACGATTTGAAGGAGATGGCGCGCCTGGCCGAAACCTACGGTTCAGGCGAGTTGCGCCTGACGAACGATCAGAACGTATTGATCGTCAACGTGCGCGGAAGCGCGCTCGCTGGCCTGCTGGCTGAGCCACTGGTCCTGCGCTATACGCCGCACCCCGATGCTTTTCAGCGACGCCTCGTATCGTGCACCGGCAAAGACTTCTGTCACTACTCGCTGATCGACACCAAAGGCCGAGCGCTTGAACTGGCTCAGCAGCTCAATGTGTTGCTGCCTGAGGCGCCATCCCTGCGGATGCACTGGTCAGGCTGTCCCCACCCCTGCGGGCTGCATCACATCGCCGATATCGGCTTCCAGGCCTCGCGTGTTCGGATCGACGGGGAGGTTGTAGACGCGGCTGACGTGTTCGTGGGCGGCAAGCTGGGCAGGGACGCGAGGCTGGCAACGAAGGTCATGGAGGGCGTCCCGCTGAGTGATCTGGCCGAGCGGCTGCTGCCAGTGGTCGGCTCGCTGGGGCGTGCAACGCAAGAACCGGTGGAGGCGGCAGGCTGATGAGTCACTTCAGCGGCTTCCTGAGTTCCGGCAACCCACGCTCTCTGTTCGCAGCGTTCATCTACTTCGATACCAGCTTCATGGTGTGGGTGCTCCTTGGCGCCCTGGGTAACTTTGTCGCCTCAGAGATGGGGCTCAACGGTACGCAGAAGGGACTGATGACGGCGTTGCCCGTACTCAGCGGCGCCCTGCTGCGCCTGCCGATGGGCATAGCCGCAGACCGCTTCGGTAGCAGGCCGGTAGGCATTGCCTGCCTCTCGCTCACGCTGCTGCCGCTGGCTATCGGCTGGCTGTTGGCTGATTCGCTGCAGGTGGTGTACCTGGTAGGGATCCTCCTGGGCGTAGCGGGCGCCAGCTTCGCAGTGGCATGCCACTGGCCAGCCGCTGGTACCCTCCACAACACCAGGGCCTGGCGCTCGGAATCGCCGGCGCCGGCAACAGTGGCACCGTTTTCGCATCGCTGTTTGCGCCTCGGCTGGCGGACATGTTCGGCTGGCAAGCGGTCCTCGGCCTCGCCATGCTGCCGATCCTGTTCACGCTGGCCGTCTTCGTCCTGATGGCAAAGGACCATCCCGGTCAACGAGCCAGGGTTGCTCCCTTCGACTACGTCCGCGTCCTGCGCAAGCGCGATTCTCTGCGCTTCTGCCTCTTTTACAGCGTCACGTTCGGCGGCTTCGTCGGCCTCGCCACCTACCTGGCGATCTTCTTCAAGGATCAGTACGGCGTGACCAAGGTCACAGCCGGCGACCTCACGGCGCTGTGCGTTTTCGCGGGCAGCTTCGCTAGGCCGCTCGGCGGCATCCTCGCCGACCGCTTCGGCGGCACACGCGTACTCCTCGTGCTCCTCGCGACGACGGGCGCCGCGGCGCTGGCGATGAGCAGCCTACCGGTGCTCCCTGTGGCGTTCGGCCTGTTCCTCGTGTTGATGGCGCTGCTGGGTATGGGCAACGGTGCCGTCTTCCAGCTGGTGCCGCAGCGTTTTGCCGGCCAGATCGGCGTGATGACCGGGCTGGTGGGTTTCGCGGGCGGTATCGGCGGGTTTGCCCTCCCCTTCTTGCTGGGATTCTTCAAGGACGCGACAGGCAGCTACACCGCTGGCTTCGCCGTGTTTGGCGTGGTTGCGATTCTGGCAGCGGCTCAGTTGCTTGCGGCGCAGTTCGCCTGGCAGCGCACCTGGGCGCCCAAGGGCAGCGCGGCGCGGAACGGTCGCGCCGCTACCCTCCCGCCGGTCTCAGTCGAGTCGTGATCGAAAACGGCAGCGTCCAATCTATCTGTCCCTACTGCGCGACCGGCTGCGGCCTGATGGTCAAGGTCAGAAATGGCGTGGTGGAGTCTGTGAAGGGCGACAAGCGCCACCAATCGAACTTCGGCGCGCTGTGCCGCAAGGGGGCGCTGCTGGATGAGGTGCTGGACACGCCGGACCGGCTGTTGTACCCGCAGATCCGGGAGTCGCTGGAAGAGCCGTTTCGGCGCGTGAGCTGGGACGAGGCGCTCGACTTCGTGGCACGGCGTTTCGACTTCGTAATCGGGCGCGATGGGCCGGATGGCGTGGCGTTCTATGGCTCCGGCCAGCTGCCAACCGAGGACTACTACCTGCTGGGCAAGCTGGCCAAGGGTTTCATTGGAACCAACAACCAGGACACGAACTCGAGGCTGTGCATGACTAGCGCCAGCGCTGCTTATGCCATGGCCTTCGGCGCGGACGGGCCGCCGCCGTCCTATGCCGACATCGAGGCAGCGGACTGCTTCCTGATCCTCGGCGCAAACATTGAGGCCTGTCATCCGGTGCTCTACAAGCGGATCGAGCAGCGCAAGCGCCAGGACAAGAACGTCAAGGTGATCGTCATCGACCCGCGGCGCACCGCGACTTCGCGCATCGCCGACATCCACCTCTCGGTGCGTCCGGGTGCAGACGTCCCGCTGCTCAACTCGCTGCTCAGGGAAATCGTTCTGGCAGGCTTGGCTGACCCGAAGTTCATCGCCTCTCATACGGAGGGCTGGCGCCGCGTCGCCGAGTCGATCATGAGCTACAGCGCCGAACGAGCAGCACAGACCTCCGGCCTCGATGCGGAAGACATACGCCGGGCGGCGCTGCTCTACGGCCGCGCGAAGCGGGCGCTCAGCCTCTGGACCATGGGCGCGAACCAGAGCGTGGCTGGCGTGGACAAGAACCTCGCGCTAATTAAGCTCGCGCTGGCGACCGGCAACGTTGGCAAGCCTGGCAGCGGGCCATTTTCGCTCACGGGACAGCCGAACGCCATGGGCGGCCGCGAGGCCGGGGGGCTGGCGCATACACTGCCGGGACACCGCGTGGTCGCCAACCCGGACCACCGGCGCGAGATGGAGACGTTTTGGGGCGTGCCACGGGGGCGCATCTCGTCAAGGCCCGGCCTCACGGCGGTTGAGATGTTCGACGCACTGCACGAGGGCTCGTCGCAGGCCGTCTGGGTCATCGCCACCAATCCCGTAGCCTCGATGCCGAACTCGGCGCGCGTGCGTAACGCGCTGGCGAAGGCTGAGCTGGTGGTCGTGCAGGACGCTTACCATCCAACTGAGACAACGCAACTGGCGCACGTGCTACTGCCAGCGGCCCAGTGGTCGGAGCGCGCAGGGACGATGACCAACGCGGAGCGCAGGGTCTGCCTCCTTGAGCAGGCAGGGCGCCCACCCGGTGAGGCGTTGCCCGACTGGCAAATTCTCTGCCGGTTCGCCGTCGCATGGGCTTCGGTGATGCCTTCGCCTATGGTGATGTTGAGGAGGTATTCGAAGAGTTCAAGCAAACGACCCGCGGCCGAGACCTGGACATGACTGGTATGACATACGAGCTGCTGCGGGCAACCTTGCGCTTGCAGTGGCCTGCACCGCTGGGGCGTAGGGGCGGCTCGCGTCGCCTCTATTCCGACGGCGTCTTCGCGACTGATTCGGGCCGGGCACGGTTCCACGCGGTCGAGTACCGGCCGCCCGCGGAGCTGCCCGACGCCGACTTCCCCTACGTCCTGACCACCGGCCGGGTTAAAGACCAGTGGCACACTCGCACCCGCACGGGCAAGGTGAGCAAGCTCAACGCGAGCGAGCCGGCACCCTTTGTGGAATTAAGCCGCAGCGACGCTCGCTTTCTCGCAATCGACTCAGGAAGCATGGCGGAGCTGCGCTCCCGGCGCGGTGTGGCCCGGCTGCCGGCACGTGTTAGCGACTCAATACGGCCGGGCACGGTCTTCGTGCCGTTCCACTGGGCGGGCCTCTGGGACGTGTCTGGGGACGTGAACATGCTGACCTCTGACGCCTTCGACCCGGTGTCGAAGGAACCGGAGCTGAAGTACAGCGCTGTCGGGTTACGACGGGTGTAGGCTGACTGCCCCGAACGATGTCCCCATACATGGTGGCCAAAGTTCCTTGAGTCCGTCGGACGACCGATCGGAGGCATCCCTCAGACTCCAAATGTGGGTAAGTGGTGGGCCCTCATGGATTCGAACACTGGACCGACGGATTACGAGACAAGGTACGGATTTACGGCAGCAGCTTGCGGTCGTGAATCCGTGATGATCGGTTGCGCTACCTCAGGGCAAAACGGTGAATCGCCCGCTGTCGCTGCGGCCGAACACGTCGGGGAAGTTGGACTCCTCGACACGGGCAGGCGCAACGAAGAAGTCTCCGGGGGTTGTCGCCCGAGCGTAGTAGATGAACTCGTAGACTCCCTTGGCAAGAGACTCTGCGCTTAGCCGCACGCGGTCGTCCAGCAGGTCAGACTGCTGCCAGGGGTTGTAGTACCAGGCAAACCAGGGAGCGTAGTACTCCAGCTCCTCAGGCCGGTTGGCTTCCGCCAGCTCCTGGCTGAGCTGAGCTCGAAGCGCAGGTTCCACGATCGCGAGATTCGGGTCGATTGGCTCTAAACCCGCGGGCAGGAGGTCCTCCACAACCACGTAGTTGCGGTCGGCCGGCAGCATGACCATCATGCTCACGCGGACGACGTCGCCGATGCGGGCCGATGTGATCTGCGTATCGGGATCATCGAGCAGGGAGTACTCATGAGAGATGGCGAAGCCACGGTTGAGTGCTTCTACGCCGACAGCGGGCGTGACGTAGCGCAGGTTCAGCGTGTAGTACATGCGGCCGGCGGCGCCAAAGTCGCGTTCCAGGTCGAGCTTGCTGGCCTTGCCGGCCGTGAGGTCGGAGACCGGTACCTCCGTGGACTCCACCTGAATGTCCTCGCCGGCTTCGAGGCGCCCGCGCAGCAGGCTCCGTTCGTCCAGGCGGACGTCGTAGCGATAGCTGGCGCCACGCTCACCTGTAGCTTGCACGAAGCTTGATAACGAGACGATTGCCTGGGCCTGCTCGAAGTTGGTGCGGCAGACGCCGGTATTGAGCGCGATGACCAGCCAGCGCGTCGTCTCTTCGATCAAGGGATGGCGCGGGTCGACGGCCGAGAGCGCATCGAGGACGAGCGCCGTCGTGCGCGGGCCCGTCTGGCTATAGGAACCGGCGCGCGGGTCCTCCCAGTGGTTGCCGTTGGCGCTGGGCTGGACGTTTGCTGCAAGATCGTTGAGCAGCTGTTGTACCTCCACGTCTTGCTTGGTCAGTCCTGATTCGGCGAAACCCAGAAGCACGTAAGCCCGCGCCCAATTCGACAGGTTCTCGCGGTCCTGCTCCAATAGTGAACGCAGTGTCGAGAGCGAGATGTGCTCCCGGCCGCTTGTCGCGAGGGAATACAGCAGGAAGGCGTTGAAGCTCGGGTCCGCCGGATTCTCCACGTCGCGGAAGCGCTGGATAAAGGAATTTACGTAGGAGACGGCGTCATCCAGGATCTGCGGGTTGATTCGATTACCCGCGTCCTGCCAGGCGCCGAGAGCCTGGAGCACCCAGCCCGTGACCTGCGGGTCGCTGCGGGTACAGAGACGGCACCATGCCCAGCCGCCGTCGCCACGCTGCAGCGAGATGAGCTCCGCGATGTCACTGCCAAGTCGCGTTGCGCTGTAGGGCAACGCGGCGTTGGGTTCCGCCTCCTGCGCGGCCAACGTGGCGATCACGCGGCTCGCCTTCTGCTCCACCCCCTCCCATATCGTGGGCTTGAACGCATCGAGCTGGCGGGCCACGGATCCGATGAGCGACGCCTGGACGCTGACGTAGAGCGAGCCGAGCCCTTCCTTCTGGATCGCGTAGGAGGGGATGAAGATGGTCTCGTCGACAGGCTGGTCCGTGACGACGCCGCCTGTCGCGGTAGTCTCCGGCGTCACGTCGAGGTAGATGGGCAGCTCCTGCAGCACGGCATCGCGCAGGTCTCCGCCCGCGTCGGCCGTCAACGTGAGACTCGCGACGCCCTCAGCCGAAACGGTTGCCGGCCAGGCGACCTCCTCCGACGCGCCGGGTTCGACCGTGACGCTCTTCTCGAGGCCGCCCTGGACCTCGACACCGTCGGCCTGAAGGGAGACGGTGACGTCCTGTGTCTCCGGCGTGGCGTTGCGCACCAGCGTGCGCAGCGTGACTTCGTCGCCCACGCGCAAGAAGCGTGGCAGGGCCGGCCTGAGCAGCAGCGGTTGCGTCGAGACGAGCTCGTTGGTCGCCTCACCGACGAGGATGTCGCCGCTAATAGCGCGCACCTGCATGCGCCAAGTCGTCAGGTTGTCCGGCATCTCAACCTCGACCGAAACCCTCCCTTCGTCATCGGTGACGAGCTGCGCTTCCCAGTACGCGGTGTTGCGGAACTCGGAGCGGAGGCGGTCGTCATCCAGCCCCCCGCCTCCCTTGCCGCCCTGCGACGGCTCCGAGATCACGTCGTTCGAGCGGTTGATCGAGACCGAGAGCGAAGACGCCGTGGTCACGCCCAGGCCGCGCTCGAACCAGAAGGCCCTTAAGCCCGTGATCGAGCGCTCCTCCGCCAGCGAGAGGACGGCTTTGTCCACGACGGCCACGGAGAGCTCGGACCGCACGCCGTTGCCATGCGAGTCCTTGATCTCGATGTCGTAGCGCACGGTCTCCCCCGGCTCGGCCTGATCCACGCTGGGCCGGATGCTGACGTTGAGCAACCGGACGTCGGTCGATACGGGCAGCTGCGCGTAGCCCACCTTGTAGCGCGGCACGGGGTCCTCATTCGTCGGCGGCCGGTACAGTACCACACCGACGAAGACGTCGGGTACCGCGATGTCACCGATGGGGATGGTGAGACGTTCGCTGTTGCTCGGGAAGGCACGCACCTCACGGCTGATCACCTTGCCGCGCTCGGTCGTGACGAGGCCCACCGCGTTTTCGAACGGCGCCGGGACGATCACCTCCGCGGTGTCGCCTACCTCATACTCTTCGCGGTCCGCCACCAACTGAATCGTGTCGTCGTTGCTGATGCGCCAGCTGGCGAACTCCCCGCCCGTGACCCAGAGATACGTCGCCGATCGTGCGACCCGTCCTTGCTCGTCGCTCAGCGAGGCGACGAGCCTGTGCGTGCCCGCGGCCTCGGGCGTGAAGCTGACGCTGCCCTCGCCCGAAGCGTCGGTCGTCGCCGTCAGCGTCTCGACCAGCGTGTCGACCGGCTCGCTGCGGTAGCGCCGCGCGCCGTCCGGCGTCTGCTCCTTCGTCGTGACCCATTCACGCTCGAAAACCTCCACCGTGATTTCGCGGTTCGGCAAGGGCGTGCCCTCGAGGTCCAAGGAGACGAGACCGATCGCAGATGGCTCGCCGCTTATCCCCAGGTACTCTCCCGGCCTGATCCCAGCGTAGGCCGCGGCGGGATGCACCAGGACGCTTACGCTGCCACCCACCACCTGTCCCGTCGCGTCGAGCACGCCCGCGCCGACCTCGTAGCGCTGCGTCCCTTCGTTTCCCGCGATTACCCCGGCCACGCGCACCCTTCCCACGCCGTCATCGCCCGTGCTCACGGTCCCGTTGCCGCGCTCGGGCTGTTCGAAGACGGTGGCCTCGCGGTAGTAGTCGTAGTCGCTGAAGGAATAGCGCTCGTAGCCCTCAAACGAGACCGATGCCGGGAAGCTCAGCGCGGACCACCTCACCTCGGCGCCCTGGACGGCGCCGCCGAAGTAGTAGGCAGCTTCGAAATCCGCTTCGATGGTCTCGCCGCTGATGTAGTCTGCGTCAACCGTGGATGCGGTGACCTCAAACTCGGGGCGGCGAAACTCCGCGACGAGGAACGATGAACCGGTGATGAAGTTCTGGTAGATGTCGGGGGAAGCACTGCCGCTCCGGTAGCTGATCTGGATGCCGTAGTCCCCGGTCGCGGCGTTTGCGGGGAGTCTGAAGGACCCCGCGAAGGAGCCGAACTCATTCAAGCTGGCGTCTTCGGCGGCGAGCTGTTTGCCTTGCGAGTCAAAGATGCGCACGATCACACCGTCCAGGTCCTGCGGCACGCTGTAGACGGCATCGTTGTCGGCCCGGATCACGCCTTTGTAGAAGACCTCCTCGCCAAGCCGGTAGATTGGCCGTTCGGTGTAAAGATGCCCCACGTACTTGCGCGGGTAGGTTTCGATAGGCAGGCCCAGGTCCCAGAGGTAGGTCCCGTGCTGCCAGGTTGTGGCAGCGACGCCGTAGCGTTCGTCTGACGCAGTCTCCACGACATAGTCGATGTTGCCGCTGCGCTCATCGGGGAGCGGGATGGTGAACGTCGCGAGGCCGTCGGCGTCAGTGCTGGCGGTGGCGTCGGTCAGACCGGATCCGCTGGCAGAGAGTCCGAGGCCTGAGACCGGCTCGCCCGTCGTGAGATCGAGCGCCCAGACGACGATCTCATTGAAAGACGTCTTGGTGATGAGCGCGGTGTCTACGATGCTGAAAACGAACTCGGAGGTGTAGTAGTCCGCCTGAGGCGACTTCAGATAGTAGTCGCCCTTGGGCAGTGTGGTGCCACCAAGGCGCACCAGCGAGGTAGAAAGCAGCACGACTTCGTTGAGGCCGGCAGCCGTAATCTCCGTCCAGCTGGCGATCGGCGACTGCGAGGGTGTAAACGTGCCCGGACCTCTATCGGAGATGTAGTTGCGGCGCTGTATGGTTCGCATCT
>DASTLN010000052.1:0-11399 GCA_035714925.1 Dehalococcoidia bacterium
GGCGCCATGGGCACCTCGCTGGAAGACGCCGCCATCGTCGCCCACCTCATCCGCAAGCAGATCCCCGCCAAGTGCCCCGACATCACCTTCGTCGTCCCCCACCTCGGCGGGCCCATCGCGATGCTGCTCGACCGCCTCAACAACCAGTACTCGATGAAGACGCTCGGCCTGCCGGAGCCGCCCAAAGACACCGCCCGCCGCTTCTACTACGACACCGTCGGCCACGCCAGCCACGCCGCCCTCACCTGCGCCGTCCTCGCCTACGGCGCCGACCACGTCCTCGTCGGCTCCGACTACCCCGTCCTCCACTCCTGGGAGGCCTACGACCGCACGATCAACTGGCCCCGCGATGTCGACCTCCCGGAAGGCGCCGTGGAGCAGATCATGGAAAAGACAGCAGCAACGGTCCTCAATATGTAGCCAGGGGCACGAGGCGAAACTAAAAGGGGGCGCGCCGGAGCACGCCCTCTTTTACTCAAAGAAATCTGTGAAAATCCGCGAAATCTGTGGCTAGTCTCTACTCAGCCGCCGGGATCGTCAGCGTGTCGCCCGGCTGGATCAGGTCCGGGTTCGCAAGCTCATTCGCCGCGATGATCGCGTCAACCGTGACGCCAAACTGCTCCGCGATCGCGCCCAACGTGTCGCCGGCCTGCACGACGTACTCCTGCACGCCGTTGACCTCCTCGGTCGCGGCCGGCGTCGGTGTGGTCTGAAGCAGAGGCTGCGTCGCCGCGATCTGCGGCGGGAACGTGGCCGTCGGTATCGGGGGATCGTCGCCGCCGCCACAGGCGACGAGCAGCAGGGGTACGAAGCTCGCGATCACGAGCAGAGGGGCCTTGGGCCCGGGCCTTCGCGTACGCTGTCGGAAGGCTGCCATGGCCTGATGCTAAGCCCACGTTCCCGACTTATCAAGGGTTAGCGGCGCCTAATTGAGCGAATTAGTCGCCCGGCCGACTACGCGCCTTCGTCCTCATCCAGCGGCACGCCCTCCAGCGCAGTCTTCAGGTTCGAGAGGGCGATGGTGAGCGTCAGCTCCAGATTGCGGCGGTAATGGCCGAAGGTGACGACCTGGTACAACGCGTAGCGCCAGCTCAGCGCCTCCGCCAGGATGGCCACCTCCGTGTGGTCCGGTCGCGGTTCGATGCTGTACGTCAGCCGCGACGGCATCCCGCCCAGGTCGACCAGCACCGAAAGCGTCCGTGGCCAGGTCGACGACTCCACGTCGAAGACGTCGCTGTCGCCCTGCGAAAGGTCGTGCCAGAGGGCGTCCCAGATCGTCTCGGGGTCCGCATGGATAGCAAAAGCGCGTTCAATCGGTGAAGGCACGGCGTCAATGTAGCGCATCGCAGCGAGGAACCAGACGCCTCCGCCTGTCGCATGCGATAATGCGGCCATGCTACGCAGCGCCCTCGTCGCCGCCCTGCTTCTCATCGCCGCCTCGATCGGCGCCCGGCACCTCGACGCCCAGGAGCCCGGCGACGTCTACTGGCAGCTCGTGCCCCGCGGCATCATGGCCGACCAGCGCCTCCAGTACGCCCTCGTCCTCCTCACCGACACCGAATCCGCCGCCGATCGCGCCGGCCTCGAAGGCGCGTTGCTCCACGGCAACCCGCGCATGGCCGAATTCGTCGCCGAGATCGACCAGCCCCACGCCGAAGCGCCGATCCTGTTCCAGGCCGCCGGCTTCGACCCGCCCGCCGAGGCCGTCTCCGAAGCACGCCGCTGCCGCTTCTGGACACCGGACGAAGGCACCCTGCTCGAAACCCGCGTCAAGCTTGGCGTCGCCCTCGGCGAAGCGATGTCCGAAGGCCTCGCCACCCTCGGCATCGACACCCAGACCTGCGAGCGCACCACCGACCAGGACGCCGCCGACATCCTGATCTGGGAATACGGCCAGGACCACGCCCTCCCCGAGGACGTCTACTTCATCGACGAAGACAGCTTCATCGCCGCCAACGTCGACCGCCCCGGCCTCATCCCCGGCGGCGGCACCGGCGGTGGCGCCCCGGACGTCTCCCCACCCACCACCGGAGACGCCGGCCTCCGCTGACCCACCGAAAGGTCATTGCGAGGAGGCCCCAGCCCCGTCGGCCATCCTCCACCGTCATTGCGAGGAGGCCCCAGCCGACGCGGCAATCTCACGCCCTCACCAAACGCCCCAACGCCGTCCACCATCGTCCCAACGTCCACAGCCCCTCTCCGTAGACGGAGAGGGGCGCGCGGAGCGGGGGTGAGGTTCAACGCCCCGCAATCGCAGCTGCTGGTCTCGACCACCAACCCCCGTAATCTCACCCACACACCGCCGTCCCACCACGTCAATTGACGACGCCAGCAGGGTCAGTAGGGGCCCCAGCCCCGTCGGCCATCCTCCCCGTCATTGCGAGGAGGCCCCAGCCGACGCGGCAATCTCACGCCCTCACCGAACGCCCCAACGCCATCCACCATCGTCCCGGCGTTCGCGCGCCCCTCTCCGTCTACGGAGAGGGGCGCGCGGAGCGGGGGTGAGGCAGCCAACGCACCGACGGACGAAGCTGCAGGTTTCAACCTGCAGACCCCGTAATCTCACCCACGCACCGCCGTCCAACCACCTGATCCCCTCTCCTGCCAGGCCGCCCCTTCGCGTAGCGGAAGGGTCGCGAAGCCTTCGCCTCCGAGCGAAAACCAAAAAGGGCCGAGCGCCCGAAGACGCTCGCCCCCTGTTCCCTGTTCCCTGTTCCCTGTTCCCCGGCGAAGCCTAAGCGCTGGCCCCCGCCATCAACGGCACGAAATGCCCGCCCTTCGATATCGGCGCCAGGTCCCCGCTCGCCAGCGACCACGACTCCCCCGCGTCGTCGCTCACGAAAACCTCACCCGAGGTCGTCGCCGCAAACACCGAGCACCCGCCCCCAACCGCCTCCAGGCACATCGCCTCAACATTGCCCTGCATGCGGTCCGGCAGCCCGTTCTTCAGCACCTGCCACGTCCGCCCGGCGTCGCGGCTCCGAGCGATACGCGCGCCCGCGTTGTGCGTCTCCTGCCACTTGTTCGGCGTGTCCTTCGCCGCCGCCACGAACATCAGCTCCGGGTGGTCCGGGTGATACACCAGCTGGTCCGGGTACCCGCCGATCTCGTGCTCGCCGTCCGTCGTGTTCTCCCACGTCTCGCCGCTGTCGTCGCTCAGCCACAGGCCAGCGCCGCCGGACACGAACATCTTGCTCGGGTCCTTCGGGTTGATCAGCAGCCGGTGCACGTCCTCGAACATCCCCGGGATGTCCTCCCAGATGTCACCGCCGTCGCGGCTCCGCAGCAGCCCGCCAACCTCGATGCTCACGTAAACCGTCTTCTCGTCCCGCGGGTCGAAGCTCAAGTGCTTCGCGTGCGCGATGTGCGGCGGCCCCGGGAAGTACCACTTCTCAACCGTCGGCACCGCGCGCAGTCCCGTCCGCTCGCTCCACGTCGCGCCCAGGTCGTCGCTGACGAACAGCTTCGCCGGCTCCGTGCCGCAGAACAACCGCACCTTGCCGTCGATCACCGTCGACGCCAGGCTGTAGACATTCGTCTCGCTGATGCCCGTATCAGAGGCGCGCCACGTGTGCCCGCCGTCCTCGCTGACATCCACCGAGCCGTCCTTGTACGACCCCGCGAAGATCTTCCCGCTGCTCGGCTCGAGCAGCAGCGCGCCGATGTGCTTGCCCGCCAGCGTCGTTTCCGTCGCCTCCCAACCGTCACCTCGTCGCGCCAGGCGCACAACCCCACGCGCCGTCCCCACCAACACGTCCTCAGCTCGCGTCCCCGACTCGTAAATCGTCGGCCCGCCATGTGAAAGAGCAATCGTCACGATTTTGCCTCCTCGGCTCTCACGCCCGCTATCGCCATCAGAATACTCCCGCCCCATGAGGATTAGAAGCGCCACACGCGTCATCGCGAGGAGGCGCCAGCCGGCGCGGCAATCTCTCACCACACACTGAACGCCCCAACTACGTCCACCATCGTCCCGGCGTCCACAGCCCCTCTCCGTAGACGGAGAGGGGCGAGCGGAGTGGGGGTGAGGCCCCACGCCCCGACCCTCCAAGCTGCAGGCCTCAACCTGCAGACCCCGTAATCTCACCCAACGCACCGCCGTCCGGCCACTTGATCCCCTCTCCTCCAGGCCTGGCCTTCGCCGGACCGGAAAACGAGAGGGTCAGGGTGAGGTGGATGTCTATCAGCGCCCAACATGAGTGAGCGCCAGAAGGATCAGTAGGGCCCCAGCCCCGTCGGCCATCCTCCACCGTCATTGCGAGGAGGCCTCAGCCGACGCGGCAATCTCACGGCTTCACCAAACGCCCCAACGCCATCCACCATCGTCCCGACGTCCACAGCCCCTCTCCGTCTACGGAGAGGGGCGCGCGGACCGGGGGAGAGGCCCCACGCCCCAACCCTCCAAGCTGCAGGTTTCAACCTGCAGACCCCGTAGTCTCACCCACGCACAGCCGTCCGGCCACCTGATCCCTCTCCTTCCAGCCCGCCCTTCGCGGCGCGGAAGGGTCGTGACGCCTTCGACGCCCCAACGCAGTCCACCAACACCCCGACGTCCACAGTCCCTCTCCTCGAAAGCCTGCCCTTCGCGAAGTGGAAGGGGCAGCGAGGGAGAGGTTCCCGCCCCCGCTATACTCCCCCCATGCCCTACCTAACCCTGAAAAACGCCAACTTCCACTACACCGACCACGCCGGCCCTGGCACGCCCCTCGTCCTCATCCACGCCGCCGCCGGCCACTCCGGCTGCTGGACCGAACAGGTCCCCGCCTTCACCGCCGCTGGCCACCGCCTCGTCACCTACGACCTGCGAGGCTTCGGCCGCACCCCCGCCGCGGGCCACGCCACCGAAAGCTCGATTTCGGAGGACCTCTTCGCCCTCGCCCAGGCTCTCGGCCTCCCCCCCTTCTTCCTCGCCGGCACCGCCTACGGTGGCTTCGGAGCCCTCGAGTTCGCCGTCGACCATCCCGAGATGCTGCGCGGCCTCATCCTCTCGACCAGCTTCGGCGGCCTCACCGACCCCGAATACACCGCCCTGCGCGCCGCCCACGTCCCGCCCGACCTCGCATCCTGGCCCACCGTCGAAAAGGAGCTCGGCAAGACATACCGCGCCGCCAACCCGGAAGGCACCGCACGCTTCCTCGAGATGGAGCACGCCGGCTACAAACCCGACGGCGCCCGCCAATCGCTTCGAGAACCCCTGACGCTGGACCGCATCTCGACCATCACCGTCCCAACCCTCGTCATCGCCGGCGACGAGGACGTCTACGCCCCGCCACCCGTTATGCAGGCCCTCGCCACCGCCATCCCCAACGCCCGCTTCGAAGTCATCGCCGGCGCCGGCCACAGCGCCTACTGGGAGCAGCCCGCCGCCTGGAACACCCTCATCCTTGACTTCTGCGCCTCCCTCCAATCCTGAGGCCCCTACTCACTCCCCGCTCCCGCCAAAACGTAGCCGAGGTGTCCTCACCTCGGCGTCATCCGCCACCAGACTCCTCATCCCACAACCGTCATTGCGAGGAGGCTCCGCCGACGCGGAAATCCCACGCCTTCACCAAGCACCCCCAACGCAGTCCACCAAACCCACCGCCCACGCACGTAGGCGAGGTGTCCTCACCTCGGCGTCATCCGCCACCAGACTCCTCATCCCGCAACCGTCATTGCGAGGAGGCCCAGCCGACGCGGCAATCCCACGCCCACACCAAGCACCCCCAACGCAGTCCACCCAACCCACCGCCGTCCACAGTCCCTCTCCGTCGACGGAGAGGGGCGCGCGGCAGCGCGGGGGAGGCCCCACGCCCCGCCATCACCCAACCCCAGCAGGGGTAGTGGGGGCGCAGCCCGTGCGCGGGGAGCCCGAGGGTCGCAGAGTCGCCCAGAGACGTCTCCCCTCGGAATGTAAGCTTCATAGAAGGCGTAGCGCACAAGCCCGCCCGATAGCGCAGGCGCAGGCCTGCCCTTCGCGGAGTGGAAGGGTCGCGAAGCCTTCGACGCCCCGCCAAGTCCCGACGCCCCATACACGTCCGCAAGCGTTCCCTTCGCCACCCGTAAGCAAATCCCCGCTAGCGCACACAAGCCTCGCGGTGTAACTTTTACGACAACGTGAAGGCTGTAGCTCAGAAATTCCTTGGCCGCTATGGCGCAGCACTCGAATACCCCGAGTTCCGCACCATGTGGTCCGCCAACGCCTTCGCCCAGGCCGCCGCCTGGGGCCTCATCGTCGCCCGCGGCGAGCTCGTGTTCAGCGAAACCGGCTCCTCAGCCTGGGTCGGGGCTACCACCTTCGCCGCTATGGCCCCGCTCTTCATCGTCCCACCCATCGTCGGCGTCCTCGCCGACCGCATGGACCGCCGCACCATCCTCGCCGCCAGCTACGGCCTCAACGCCCTGCAAAACCTCGCCCTCTTCGCAGGTGCCCTGTTCGGTGTCCTCGAAGTCTGGATGATCGTCGCCCTCGCCGTCGTAAACGGCGTCGCGCGCGCCACCCAGCTCCCCACCTCCCAGGCGCTCGCCGCCACCCTCGTCCCGCGCGAGAAGCTGCTCAACGCCCTTTCGCTCAACGCCTCGACCCAGCATGGCTCCCGGCTCATCGGCCCCGGCATCGTCACGCCGCTGCTGCTCGTCTTTGGCTCCGCGGCCGCCTTCTTGCTCTGCGCTGTTTTCTACCTCGTCGGCCTCTCGCAGATCATGAAGCTGTCGCCGAAGCGACCCGACCCCAACACGGTCCCGGAGGGCTTTTTCGCCAGCTTCGCCGGAGGCGTCGCTTACGTCTACAGCATGCCGGTCATCCGCTTCATGATCATGCTGGCGATCTTCCATTGCGGCCTGACCATGGCCTTCGAATCGTTGCTCCCCGGCTTCGCGCACAACCGCCTCGGCGTCGAAAAGGGCGGCTTTGGCCCGCTCCTGGCCGGCGTCGGTGCCGGCGCCCTGGTCGCCAGCATCTTCATCTCCGGCATTCAGACCTCGAAGGCGCGTGGCAATGTCCTTGTCTTCACCGGCCTGCTCAGCGGGCTCGGCCAGACGGTGCTCGCACTGACATCCGTCCTCTGGCTCGCTGTCTTCGCCGCGGCGCTGATGGGTGGCGCCCAGGCCGCCTTCATGACCATGACCCAGGCCGTCACCCAGGCCACCGCCGCCGACGAATACCGTGGCCGCGTCGCCAGCATCAACACCGTCGCCCTCGGCGGCATGATGGCCACCGTCAACCTCCTCAACGGCTCCCTCGCCGACACGTTCGGCGCCGCCGACATCCTGTTCTGGGAAGGCCTCCTCTTCGTCGGGATCATGCTCGTCAGCCTCTTCGCCGTCACCGGCAGGCGAGTCTACGGCCGCAGCGGTACACTGGAAGCGCAGCCCGCCTGACCCGGAGCGCCGCCTGATGTACGACTACCAGAGCCAGCCCACCGAACCCTTCCGCATTACCGGCGGCTTCCTCGCCTTCGCCGGCCTCTGCTTCACACCCTTCGTCCTCGCGCTCGTCATTTACCTCGGCGCCTGGGCCGTCTCCTCTGAGGTCTACGCCGCCGAAGCCGCCGCCGAAGAACAAGGCGCCGGCTTCAACACCGTCGCCGCCGACCCCGACGTCGCCGGCTGGAAGCGCACCCTCGTAGCCGCCTGCCCCCTCCACTAGCAACGCCGAACCGAACCGCCGCGAAATACCCCGTAGGGGTGGTTCGCGAACCGCCCTACGCTCCGTCACCAACAACACGTTCCTCAGATTCCATCACCCATGCCGAGGCGCACGCAGGGACGCCCATCGTCGGCTCCCAACATGTCGGCGTCGAACCCCGTAGCCAGGGTGCCCTCACTTCAGCGTCATCCGCCACCCACCACCTCGTCACCACCCAACCGTCCTTGCAAGAAGCCCCAGCCGACCGGCAGCCCACACCGTCACCAACGCCCCAAAGCAGTCCCAACCCGCCCCAATTGTCATTCTGAGGCACCAAGAATCTGGCCTCACACTCACCAAACACCTCAACCAAACCCTCCACGGGCTCCTCGTCCACAGCCCCTCTCCGTCGACGGAGAGGGGCGCGCGGATCGGGGGTGAGGCCCCACGCCCCCGATCCTCCAAGCTGCAGGTTTCAACCTGCAGACCCCGTAATCTCACCCAACGCACCGCCGTCCGTGTCCGACCCCCCTGATCCCTGTCCTTCCATGCCTGCCCTTCGCGGAGCGGAAGGGCCTGCCCTTCGCGAAGTGGAAGGGGCGCGCAGCCTTCAGCGCCCCAACCGCAGTCCACCAGCACCCCAAGCGTCCACAGTCCCTCTCCTCGCAAGGAGAGGGACGCGCGGCAGCGAGGGAGAGGTTTTCCCCTCCCATTGACACCAACCCCACAAGAATTAACATGCATTCGCTATATATTGTCGAAACAATATTTCAGCCAGCTTTCCGCAGCTTTCATCCCGGAGGACCCACCCCTTGAAGCGCAGCACAGACCGCATCCTCACCACCCACATCGGCTCCCTCCCCCGCCCTCACGACCTCATGCACGCTAGCGCGAACAAGGACAAGGACCCCGCCACGCACGAAGCCACCCTCAAGCGCGCCGTCACCGACGTCATGGCCAGGCAGGCTGAAGTCGGCCTCGACATCGTCGACGACGGCGAGTTCGGTAAGCCCGGCTTCATCCACTACATCAACGAGCGCCTCGGCGGCTTCGAGCCCGGCCCGCCCGAAGGCAGCCCCTTCGGTGAGTCCAAGGAGTACCGCGACTTCCCGAAGGTCTACGCCGCCCTCTCGGCCGGCGCCGCGCCGAACACGGTGGGCCCCGCCATCCACATGAAGTGCACCGGCCCGATCACCTACACGGGTCAGGCCTTGCTCCAGCGTGACATCGACAACCTCAAGGCCGCCGCGCAGGGCAAGGGCTTCGCCGACCTCTTCATGCCCGCCATCTCTCCCACCAGCGTCGAAAAGTGGCAGAGCGTCAACGAGTACTACAAGACGCAGGAGGAGTACCTCTTCGCCATCGCCGAAGCCCTCGGCGTCGAGTACAAGCTGATCACGGACGCCGGCATCGTCGTCCAGATCGACGACCCCCACCTCTCGATGTACTACGTCATGGACCCCGACATCTCCGTCGAAGAGGCCGTCAAGTGGGCTGCCGTCCGCGTCGAGGCCGTCAACCACGCCCTCAAGAAGAACAACGTCCCGCGCGACATGGTCCGCTGGCACACCTGCTACGGCATCGACGTCGGCCCCCGCATTCACGACCTCGAGCTCAGGCACATCCTCGACATGATCCTCAGCATCGACGCCGGCGCCTTCTCCTTCGAGGGCGCCAACCCCCGCCACGAGCACGAAGTCGCCCTCTGGGAGGACCACAAGCTGCCGCAGGACTCCGTCCTCATCCCCGGCGTCATCACCCACTCCAGCCCCCTCATCGAGCACGAAGAGCTCGTCGCCCAACGCCTCCTCCGCTACGCCAACCTCGTCGGCAAAGAAAACCTCATCGCCGGCGCCGACTGCGGCTTCGGCACCTTCGCCTCCATGAACGACGTCTCCGAAGGCGTCTGCTGGCCCAAGATGGAATCCCTCGTCAAAGGCACCGCCATCGCCAGCAAGAAGCTCTGGTCATGACGTCTGTCATTCCAGCCCATCACAACAGCGACGGGCCGCCATCGCGAGGTGGCGCGGGCCGGCGCGGCAATCTCACCCCGCCGCCAGACGCCCCAACGCGGTCCTCCACACGCTCCGATGTCATTCTGAGGAACGGAGAATCTGGCCCCACCGGCCTTCGACGCTCCAGCACAGTCCACCAACACCCATCGTCACAGAGCCCTCAACCAACGCCGGCAGCGTGAGCAGGCACCTTGCCCCGAGGGACGGAAAGTCCACCAGCCGTCGGCGAAGCTGCAGGTTTCAACCTGCAGACCCCGCAACCTCACCCACGCCCCATTCTCCAACCACGAAGTTCCCTCTCCCTCGAGGCCTGCCCTTCGCGGAGCGGAAGGGCCTGCCCTTCGAGCGGAAGGGAGAGGGTTAGGGCGAGGGGGTGCCCCAACGCAGTCCACCAACCCGCCCGCCGGCAGCCCACTCAGCAGGATCAGAAGGGGCGCAGTGAATCCCGAGCCGAGTCGAAAGCCCATGCGCAGCAGCCCGAGGGGTATCCCCTCGAATCATCGACAAGACGCCCAGCAGGGGTCGCGGGGGCGCAGCCCCTGCGGGGGGAGCCTGAGGGTCGCAGAGTCGCCCAGAGACGTCTCCCCTCAGCTCTCATTAAGAAGGTAGGCGCAGCGCACAACCCCGACAGGGCGCAGGCCTGCGACGGCTAGAGGTTGAGAAATGACGCAGCGGTCCATCGAAGCGCAAGCAGGGGCAGTGGGGGCGCAGCCCCCGCGGGGGGAGTCTGAGGGGTCTCCCCTCAGATCTCACTAAAAAGAAGGCGGAGCAGATGAGCCGTCAGGCGAAGATGCGCAGCCTTCGACGCCCCGGACACTGACCAGCTAACATCAAAGGA
This sequence comes from Dehalococcoidia bacterium, assembly GCA_035714925.1. Lineage (GTDB taxonomy): Bacteria > Chloroflexota > Dehalococcoidia > DSTF01 > WHTK01 > WHTK01. Next base: position 10,460 of record DASTLN010000052.1, read on the forward strand.
CCAACCCGGAGGCAGCCCAAATGACCACCAACACCCAAACCCGCCTCAACGCCGAAACCTGGCTCGATCGCGCCCGCTCCCTCGCCCCCCTCGTCGCCCAGCACCGTGACGAAGCCGAGCTGCAGCGCCACCTGCCTCCCGTCCTCTCCGACGCCATGCGTGAGCGCGGCCTCTTCTGCCTCTGGCTGCCCCAGTCCCTCGGCGGCCCACAGCTGCCCATCGAGATCGTCGTCCAGATCATGGAGGAGCTCTCGCGCCAGGACGGCGCCGTCGGCTGGAACTCGATGATCAGCACCAACCACAGCATCCTCTGGGCCCACCTGCGTCACGAAGTCGCCGCCCCCATGACCGAGGGCGGCAAGATCGTCATCGCCGGCACCATCGGCGGCGGCGGCGACCGCAACGCCCCCGGCGGCGGCGTCGCCACCAGGGTCGATGGCGGCTACCGCATCACCGGCAAGTGGGGCTACGCATCCGGCTGCCACCACGCCGACTGGATGGTCGCCAACGGCCGCATCTCCGAAAACGGCGAGCTCCGCAAGGGCCCCAACGGCAACGTTGGCCTCTACTCCTTCCTCCTCCAGCCCTCCGAAGTCACGCTGCTCGACACCTGGTACACCACCGGCATGCGCGGCACCGGCAGCCACCACTTCGAAGCCACAGACGTCTTCGTCCCGGAGGAGCGCATGTTCCCCACCAACACGCCCGAGACCTACGAAGACAGCCCGATCTACAGCACGGCCCGTACCACGCCCTGGTCCTCGGCCATCGCCGGCGTCGCCATCGGCATCGCCCGCGACGCCATCGACGCCTTTATCGACCTCGCCGGCGTCAAGCCCGCCAGCGTCGGCCGCTCCAGCCTGCTCGAACGCGACAGCGTCCACCGCGCCGTCGGTGAGGCCGAGGGCAAGCTGCGTGCGGCTCGCGCCTTCCTGCTCGA
>DASTLN010000053.1:0-37037 GCA_035714925.1 Dehalococcoidia bacterium
GAGAAACATCAAATCGCTGGCGGAGTCATTCAAGGCGACGCTGAGGGCTGTGTATCACCCGCGGGTTGAGTATCCTGCGCCTACGGAGGCCGAGATGCTGCTGCGCCGTTTACCCTTCCGACGCGCGTCCATCGAACCGCCAATTCCACCGGCGGCGGAGGACAACTGATGCGTTTCGCCGTGCTCGTCTTCCCCGGGACATGGAGCGACACGGACATGCAGCACGTCCTGGGGGACGTGATGGGCCAGGAAGCAGACCTAGTCTGGCACCGCGAGACCGACCTCTCCCGCTACGACGCGATTATCGTGCCGGGCGGCTTCTCGTACGGCGACTACCTGCGCTGCGGCGCCATCGCGCGGTTCTCGCCGGTGATGGAGGCTGTTAAGCGGGAGGCGGATCGGGGGAAGCTCGTGTTCGGCAGCTGCAATGGGTTTCAGATCCTCTGCGAGGCGGGTCTACTCCCGGGCGTTCTGACTCGAAACGACAGCATGCAATTTCGCTGCCAGCCGGTGAACCTGCGGGTTGAGACGGCGGACACGCCGTTTACCAGCGCGGCGACGGCCGGCGACGTGATCGAGATGCCGGTGTCGCACGGCGAGGGCAACTACTACGTGGATGACGCGACGTTGGCGCAACTCAAGGCCAAGGACCGTATCGTCTTTCGCTACTGCGACGCCGAGGGCAACGCGACGCTGGAGTCCAACCCAAACGGGTCGCTGGAGAACATCGCCGGTGTGCTGAATGAGCGTCGCAACGTGATGGGTATGATGCCGCACCCGGAGCGCGCCAGTGAGGCGATCCTGGGTGGTACGGACGGCTTGCTGATCTGGACGTCGATGCTGCGGGCGATGGACCTGCCGCTGCCATCTCGCTCCTAGTCATCTCGATTCGATAAGGGAGGCTTCATGTTCCGTTTGCTATTGATCGCTTCGATTCTGGCCGTCGCGGGGTTCGCAGTCGTGCCAACCAGGGGACGCGGCGTCGAAGCTACGCAGCCTTGCCCCGCTAACCCAAGTCCTCCAGACGCCGCTGACCCGTCGATGATCCTTGACGAGCCCATGATGGGGGACACCGTGACAAGCCCGGCTCACATTTCGGGTCTGGCGCGTGTTTTCGAGGCGAACGTCCGCATCACGATTTACAGCGCGTCCGGCATGGTTCTCGAGGACACCTTCACGACGGCCGCAGAAGCCGGACCGGCGCTTGCGCCATTCGCGGCTGACGTGGCCTTCGGTGTCCTGAGCGAGCAAGCCGGATGCGTCCGCGTCTGGGAGGAGTCGGCGGCCGACGGCAGCCCTCGCAACGTGGTGCAGGTCGAGGTCAATCTGTCGCCCGGCACGACGGCCGAACCGACGCCGACTGCCACGGCCGCGCCTGTCGCCCTGCCCGATACGGGGAATGCAGGTCTTGCCGAAGCCGGCTCAATTGCCCCGTCCGTCGTGGCTCTCGCGACGATGCTAGTCTTCGGTTTGACATTGCTGCTGAGGAGGAAAGACGCATGACCGCACCTGAGATCACGTGCTTTCACATCGCCGTCGTGGTCGACGACGTCGAAAAGGCGGTCGAGGGCTACAAGCGTCTTCTGGGTGATGGGCCGTGGCGGTTGCGCGACATGGGCAACGGTGCTCGTATCGCTTACGGAAGCGCCGGGGGTCAGACCTGGGAGCTGATCGAAGTGTCGGGTCAGGGCGGCTCGCAGTTCCACGAATTCAAGGAGCGCCATGGCGAGGGTGTGCAGCACATCGGCTTCTGGACGCCTGACATGCGGGGGTCGGTAGAAGACGCGCTATCCAGGGGCGCAAAGCTGGTCTCGGCAACTACTGATGCGCAAGGCCACACGGCGGTGCAGTTGCGACCTTCGGCTGACGTCAAGCCGGAGCAGCTCGACGGTCTGGGCATGGCGTCGTGGTTAGACCTGGGATTCGGCGGCTGGCGCGTCGAGTACATCGCGACGGGGTTGGGCCAGACGTTCCTCAAGGACTGGCTGGCGGAGGACTACCCGGGCATCATCCTCAACCCCGCACCGTAACTACCCCAGGCTCTTCTCGATCGTGTCCAGCGCCCGCATCGCCGATAGCGCCTGGTGCACGCTGGCGTTGGGCTCACGCTTCTCGTCAATGGCGCGGAAGAACTCGCGGTCTTGCAGCTCGATGCCGTTCATCGATACCGCGACGTTCGAGAGGTCGATCTTCGACTCTTCCTTGACGTCACCGTCGTAGAGGTCGTCGTAGTAGGCGACGTAGGTGCCGTTGTCGCAGATGTAGCGGAAGAACGTGCCCTGCAACCCGTGGTTGTTGAACGACAGCGATAACGTGCAGATGGCGCCGCCCGGGACCTTGAGCAGGACGCCCATGTCCATCGCGATGTCGAGCTCCGGGTTGTTCGGGCCCTGGACGCCCTTGGCCTCGGAGATCGTCTCCTGCGTCTGGTACTGAAACAGGTCGACGGTGTGGCAGGCGTGGTGCCAGAGCAGGTGATCGACCCAGCTGCGCGGCTGGCCTGCGGCGTTCATGTTGGTGCGCCGGAAGAAGTAGGTTTCGACCTTGAGCTGTTGTAGCTTGAGCTCGCCGGCCATGACCTTGTCGTGGACCCACTGGTGGCTGGGGTTGAAGCGGCGCGTGTGGCCCGCCATGGCGACGAGGCCGGTCTCCTTCTGCGCGTTGCAGATCGCCTCAGAGTCGGCCAACGAGTCCGCCATCGGGATCTCGATCTCGACGTGCTTGCCCGCCTTCATGCACTCGATCGCCTGCTCGGCGTGCTGCTGCGTCGGGGTGGCCAGGATGACGGCTTCCACGCCGGGCTGCTGGATGCTCTCCGTCAGGTTGTAGGAGGTCCAGTGCGGGATGTCGTACTTCTTGGCGGTCTCTTCGGTACCCTTGGGGTTACCGCCCGCGAGCGAAACGATATCGACGCCTCGGATCTCGCGACAAGCCTCGATGTGCCTCTGGCCGAAGGCGCCCTGACCGGCGATGACGACTTTCATCCTGCTCGACCTCGCTTCTTCATTAGTGCTCCGAAATCGTAGACAAATTGGACCTGGCAGTCACGGTCTACCAGCTGCCGCCGCCACCTCCACCGCCACCTCCACCCGAGAAGCCACCGCCGCCGAAGCCGCTGCTGCCGGACCCACCCGGTGTTGATGCGATCGCTGAGGACATTGACGACGAGAAGCTCTGCAAGCTGTGCGAAAACGCCAGCGGGGCGAAGGCGTGGGTCGAGACGTACCAGCCCGTGGTGTCGGGCTCGATGCCGAGGTCTTCAAACACCTGCGCCCATCTGTCGACGCAGCCGAGAACGATGGCGTAGGGCAGATACTCCTGGAAGATGCCGGCTTCCTCGTTGAAGCGCTGGCGGTCCGTCTCGGCCACAGTCATGTATTCGCGGAAGCCCAGCAGGCGACGGTAAACCTCCCGGCCGGGGCCGGTCCGGCGCGCCATGGACCTCGACAGCAGGAGCATCAACAACCCGGCCAGCACGATGGAGATGCCGACGATCGCGGCGCCGAAATAGGCGCCGAGTAGCGCGATTGCTCCAGCGCCGAGAGCCAGCAGGCCGACTCCGACCCCGGCGTGAATATTGCGCACCGTCTCGGGGTTGTGCGGGAAGAAGCGGTCGCTCTTGACGACCTGCGTGTAAAGGCGCTTCTTGACCTCTGCCAGCGTCGTGTAGAACTCGTTCTTGAGGTCGCTCATCTCCACCGTATCGCCGTCCTCGAACAAGCCCTCGAAGAGTTTGCGTTCGTAGAGCAGCAGTTCGGCGTCGTCCGGTTTGAGCTTCTCGAGTGTGTAGTCGGTGCTCCCGAAGAGCCACTTCTTCGGCACCTCGGTGATGCGCAGGTAGCCCCGTACAGCCAGATCGACGATGGTCGCGCTGACGTCCAGCGTGTCGGCGCGCTCATCCATCAGGGTGCCGAGTTCGGCCGGACGGTAGCGTCTCCCGCCGCGTTTGGCGGCCGGCGGCTGGTATTCACGGACAACGGTGTCTTTGGCAAACAGCGGTCGCCGCCGTTCGCGTTCGTCACCCGTGAGGTATTGGAGGTCGCCGAGCCAGCGGTCGCGTCCGGCCAGCCACCAGTAGCGCAGCACGCCGGCAATCCCGGCGGCGCCGAGGACAGTCGTGAGAATGATCTGCAACGGTCCTGCGCCGATGAAGTCGCGTATTTGCTCCTCCGCAGACTTTTTCTCAACCAGGATCGGTGCCTGAACGTTGACCGCGCCTTTGGGCAAAGCGACGACGATGGTCAACCCACCGAACTCGGACTGTGGTTGGGTCATGGTGAAGCGAGCTGCAGCTCCGGCGACGTTCGATTCGCACCGCTCGCTCGAACCCGCCGGACCCTGGAAACAGGTCACGTTGAGGAACTCGGGCGCGGTGACGGAGGCGCTGGCCGTTTCGATGCCGACGGGCCTGAGGTTGCCCGTGACGTTCCAGTACAGCTCGTCCCAGCTCGTCTGGGCGTTCAGCCCGGCAACGATGCGGTAAGTGATGCGGTAGCGTTGCGGCCCGCTAACGAGGATATCCGGGTCACCGATGCGGAGGTTGAGGTAGTCGCCCTGGCGGGTCGTCTCGTACCGCACCGAGCGCTCGCCGTCATCGACGCTGATCACGTCGATATCGATACGGCGCGTGTAGTCATCGTCGTAGTCGTACTCGATTGGGATGTCGCGCAGGATGCCATGCTTCTGCAGCGGGCCGAAATCGACGCGGATGTCCTCGACGACGTCGACGGTGCCGTCCTCGTTTATCAAGTAATCCGCGTCGAACGAGGTGATGACCCAGCCTTCGTCCGCGACCGCGGGTGACGCGGCGAGCCCGAGGAACGGCAGCAGAATGAGCAGTGCGGCGGCGAGGCGCTTCAACGTGGCATCAGATTAGGTCGGGTTTCGGTTCAAGTCGATAAGGGTTTCGACGATAACGGCAGCGGCGCGCCTACGTTAAACTGCAGACGAGATGCGAATTCTGCTAATCAATGGGCCCAACCTCAACATGCTCGGCACGCGTGAGCCGGAGGTATACGGGCGCGACACGCTGGAAGACGTTGTCGGGCGCGTGCAGACGAAGGCGAAGGAGCTGGGCGTTGAGCTGACCCCGATGCAGTCCAACCACGAGGGCGCCATCGTTGATTTCATTCAGCAGAATCAGGCAACCTCCGATGGGCTGATCATCAACCCAGGAGCGTTCGGCCACTACAGCTACGCAATCCGTGACGCGATCAGCGGCAGCAGTCTGCCCGCCGTCGAGGTGCACATCTCAAACGTGCACGCGCGGGAGAGGTTCCGTGAGCGCATGGTGCTATCGGCCGTCTGCAAGGGTGTCATCACCGGCCTCGGCTGGCGTGGCTACGTCTACGCGCTCGATCTGCTCGTCGCGAGCGCAAAAGAGGGGAAGTAATGGCAAAGGCAGAGCGAATCGCAAAGCTGCGCGGCCGGCTGGCAGAGCTGGGCGTTGACGCCCTGTTCGTCAGCGCACCGGCGGAGGATATTCACCACACCCTGGGCGCCAATCGGCGCTACCTCTCCGGCTTCAGCGGCTCGATGGGGCACCTGCTGCTAACCCTGGACGCCGCGTTCATCGCCGTCGACTTCCGCTACTACGAGCAGGCGGAACGCGAGGCGCCCGAGTACACCTTGTGGAAGGCCGTGGGCGGCATGAAGACGTGGCTCTCGCAGCTCGTGGCCGAAGCCGGCCTCGGCGGCAAGAAGCTGGGCTTCGAGTCCGGCGGCATCACCTACGGCATGTATTCAGCGATCCGTGATGCGCTTGCCGAAGCCGACGAGTCCGACCGTCCACAACTCGTGCCCACGGAGGGTCTCGTCGAGGAGCTACGGGCGATCAAGGAGCCGGCAGAGCTCGAGGCGTTACGCAAGGCCGTCGAGCTGGGCGACGCCGCGTTTCAGGACGTTGCTGCGCGTATTGAGCCGGGCTGGACCGAGAAGCAGGTTGCCTGGGAGATTGAGAAGTACGCCCGCGAGCACGGCGCGGAGGGGTTGTCGTTCCCGACGATCGTCGCGGCCGGACCGTGGGGCGCGATGCCGCACGCGCAGCCGCGCGACCAGGTGATCAAGGACGGTGACGGTATCGTCATAGATATGGGCGTCAGCCTGGAGGGCTACATGTCCGACCTGACGCGTACCGTCTTCGTCGGCAAGCCGGACGATCAGTTCAGGAAGATCTACGACATCGTCCTCGCGGCGCAGCTGACCGCGGAGGAGCTGGTGCAAACCGGCATGACAGGCGGCGACGCGCACGACATCGCCCACAAGGTGATCGAGGAGGCGGGTTACGGCGACAGCTTTGGCCACGGCCTTGGACACGGGGTAGGGCTGCAGGTACACGAATCGCCCCGCGTCGGCGGTACGTCTGGAGACGTGCTGCAGGACGGGATGGTGATTACGGTGGAACCAGGGATATACCTGCCCGGTTGGGGCGGTATTCGCATCGAGGATATGGGCTATCTCAAGGATGGCAGGTACGTGAACTTCACCACGGCCCCGAAGCTGCAGTTCGCCTGACGCTGGCCGCTAACAATGCTCCCTAGTTAGACTTAGACGGGTCTGTTGGAGGCCCTGGAGGAAACACATGATCGACACCGGCGACCTGCGCAAGGGTCTGACTATAGAGCTTGACGGCAACCTTTACAGCATCGTTGATTGGGAGCACAACAAGACGGGCCGAGGCGGCGCAAAGGTGAAGCTGAAGCTGCGTGACGTGCGGGCGGGTCACATCATCGAGCACACATACGACTCCGGGGCAAAGTTCCAGCGTGCCCGCGTCGAACGTCAGCCGGCGCAGTTCCTCTACGCTGAAGGTGAGATCTACACCTTCATGAACACCGAGACCTATGACCAGATCTCGATCAACAAGGACCGCCTCGGGGACGTTGCGCTCTACCTCAAGGAGAACGACGACTGCCAGATGCTGACCTACGGGGACGAGGCGATCAGCGTCGAGCTGCCCGCCGCAGTGGTGCTTCAAGTGGCGCAGACGGACCCATGGGTTAAGGGCGACACCGCGCAGGGCGGCACCAAGCCCGCTCAACTCGAGACCGGCCTCACGGTCAATGTCCCGCTGTTCGTCAACACCGGCGACAAGGTCAAGGTGGACACGCGCTCCGGCGAGTACCTGGAGCGCTCCAGCTAGAGTGGATAGCTTGTCCTCATCGATTGCAGCCGGTATCGCCATCGGGGCCGGCGTTGGTGTTGCTGTCGGCGTTGCGCTGGGCGCGGCCTTCTCATCCGCCAAGAGGTCTTAAGGCGTTCTTAGCGCTCGGTTAACTTCTTACCCCACCCGCAACCTTAAGATTCGAACTGGTTTGCCCAGACATGCCGGATGCCGGCATTAGTTTTCATATCAGGAGAGAAACATGAAACGCCCCCGGCCTTTCGTCCTCGTGGGCGCCACGGCAGCTGTGATCGCCTTGGTTGTCGTCAGCGCGGCAGTCGTCTGGACGTTGCGCAGCGATGACCCTGACCTGTTGACAGAGGCGCCGGCAATCCCAACCTCGGCGCCTTCCGGCGTTGACGAGTCACCCACTCAGGAACCGGAGGACGCAGCGTCAACCGCCGCGGAGATTGACCTGCCCGAAGGCGTGCGGCGCTTCATCATCGTGCCAGGCGATTCGAGCGCGAAGTACGTGGTAGAGGAGACGCTGAGCGGGCTGCCGGCGACTGCCGTTGGCGTGACCACGGACGTGACCGGCGAGATCTACTTGACTTCGGAAGGACTCTACGATGGCGCCGAGTCGAAGTTCATGGTCGACCTGAGCACGCTGAAGACGGATGAATCGCGCCGCGATAACTTTGTCCGCGACAACGTCCTGCAAACCCGGGAGTTCCAGTTCGCCGAGTTCGTCATCGAGAGCGTCGACGGCTTCCCCTCTGGCTACGTTGAGGGAGATGAGGCGAGCCTGACGCTGACGGGCACGATGACGATCAAGGACGTGTCCCTCCCGATGACGTTCACGGTGCTGGCGCGTCAGGCTGACGACACCCTGACCGCGACGGCCGACACCGAGTTCAACATGTCTGACTTCGGCATCGACCCGCCGCAGGTCGCCATCGCGAAGGCCAAGGACGGAGTCGTCCTCCAGGTCGTGCTCATCGCGCGTGAGCCTGCGGCCTAACAGTCGATAATCTCGGACGGGATTGGGATATCGAAGGTGACGTCCAGGCTGTCGGGGCCGCCGCGCGCATCTGTCACCGCCATCGAGCCACTAATGCGGTCGCCTGCCAACGTGAAGGGCGCACCGGATAGCTCACTCCCGTCGTCGTTTAGCCAGGTACCACCCTGGGTCGAATTGCCGGTGCCGGAGAAGGCTCCGACCTGTCCGCCTGAACCGAGAGCGCTGCCCTGGATGCTCAGTTCGTGACTCAGAAGCTGGTCGGCCGAGCCTAGAGGCGTGTTGATCACGACAAACAGAATGACGCCATCGCTGGCTAAGGCCTGGAGGTCGAGATTGTCTTCGCCTTCGAAAAACGGCTCGCAGCGTCTCACTTCTCTGACGTCGAACGTCTGACCGTTAGCTTCGACGACGCCAACGCCACCGCCTGATGCTGCGGGAGGCGTTTCTGTGTCATCCGAGTCGTCGGCAGCCGGAGTTGCGTCGTTGTTGGTGTCATCGCTTGAGGCGGCCGGTGAGTCCCCAGCCGATGGGGATGAACTGTTCGAGTCGTCATCACCGCCACACGCAACGGCGGCGAGAATGAAGAAGAGGGCGACGAACGCTGTCAGGTTTCTAAGCATTGAGTCTCCTTGCTTTCGAGTTGGCGAAGGAATTCGTTCCACCTTAGCGGTAGCGCTGCCCAGGCAAGAGTCGGCCTCGTGATACCTGTACGAGCAGCAACCAAGAGCTGGCGTAGAGTAGAGCGGCGATGAACCTGGTCCTTTTCGATCCCAGCGAAGTGTCGGCGCTGCTACCGCGGCTCGATCGCAGAGCCCGACACGTTCTCGACGTTCTGCGATGCGGCGTGGGCGACAGCTTCGATGCCGGCTTGATCGAGGGACCTCGCGGCAAAGCGACGATCGTGTCGCTTGATGGCAAAGGACTGACGCTGGAGTTCGACTGGGGCGACGAGCCGTCGCCGCTCGATCCGATCACGCTGGTCGTCGGGCTGCCGAGGCCGCAGACGGCCCGCAAGATCCTGGGCGAGGCGACCGCGATGGGCGTTAGGACGATGCACTTCGTGACGTCGCGCCGCGGCGAGGCGAGCTATGCGCGAAGCAAGCTCTGGACCACGCATGAGTGGCGCCGCCACCTGATCGACGGAGCGGCACAGGCTTTCACGACTCGTCTGCCCGAAATTACCGTGGGGCGTCCACTGCGAGAAGTCCTCGATAGCCTGTCAGACCAGTCGTGTCGCCTGGCGCTGGATAACTACGAGGCGGGGCGACCTCTCTCCGGGGTGACCGCCGCTGCTCCTGTCGTTCTGGCGTTGGGTCCCGAGCGCGGCTGGTCGGCGGAGGAACGCGATTTGCTGCGCGCCAGTGGCTTCGAGCTGGTGCACCTGGGCGATCGCGTGCTTCGGGTAGAGACCGCGTGTGTGTTGTGGCGGTGGCGCTGATGAAGGCGAAGATGGGCCTTCTCTAGCTGACAGCTCTACTGACACTATGCTGTCAGTAAAGATTCACAAAGTACTCTGCTCCTGACATGATGCTGTCAGCAAGGCTCCTGTAGGCTGCTGTCATCTCTTGAAAGGAGCAAGCCATGCAAGTAACTCAATTCATCCTGAATGTCACCAGTGAGGACCCCAAGCGCCTGGGTGATTTCTATCGCGACGTTGTCGAGCTGCCATCGGCCGACATCGGCGAGCACGCCTTCACGGTTGGCCAGGGCGCCACGTTGATCATCGACGGTCACAGCGAGACGAAGGGTCAAGCGAAGGAGCCGCATCGCGCACTGATCAACTTCTTCGTCGATGACCTGAAGGCGGAGCAGTCGCGACTGGAGGCGCAGGGCGTGCAGTTCATTCGCAAGGAGGGCAAGGAGTTCTGGGGCGGCGTCATATCGACGTTCCTCGACCCGGACGGCAACTATGCCCAGCTTATGGAGTTCAAGCCCGCTTAGGGGCGTGGAGGGAGGGAGAGTCATGGAGCAGAACAAGGCCGTTTACCGCGAATTTATTCAACGCGTGTTCAACGAAGGCCACCTGGATATGCTGGACAAGTTTCTGGCCCCGTCCTACGTGATTCGGGATGCTCCGCCCGGCACGCCGCCGGGCGCTGAAGGCGTGAAGCAGGTCGTCTCGATGTTCCGCGAAGCGTTTCCGGACTTCGAGATTACACTCGACGAAGTGATCGCCGAGGGAGATTTCGTGGCCGCCAGCTCTACCGTGCGCGGCACACATCGAGGTGAGATTTTCGGCATTCCAGCCACCGGTAACAGGGTATCGATTTCGAGTCTCACTATGGTGCGCATCATCGACGGGCGGCTGGTTGAAAGTCGGGTCAAGAATGATACGGCTGCGTTGATGAGCCAGCTGGGCAGTGCGAGATAGCTCGCGGCGACGTCACGCGAAGGAGCAATAGGTGAGACGCGCCGACCGTCTCTTCCAGATCATCCAGTTCATCCGTGGCCGTCGCGTGACGACTGCGGCTGAACTGGCACGCGCCCTGGAGGTATCCGAGCGCACCGTCTACCGGGACGTGCGGGACCTCGTCCTCTCGGGCGTCCCGATCGAGGGCGAGGCGGGCGTCGGTTACATGCTGCGGCGCGGCTTCGACCTACCGCCGCTGATGTTCACGCGCGACGAGGTCCAGGCGCTGGTGCTCGGTACTCGCGTCGTCACGAGCTGGGCCGACAGCGATCTGGGACGCGCGGCCGAGTCGGCTCTGGGACGCATCGCCGCGGTCCTGCCGGACGACCTGAAGGATCGATTACTCGATTCGCGTCTTTTCGCGCCGGGCTTCCACGTGCCGCCGGAGGTGGCGCGGCGGCTCGGTCTGCTGCGCGAGGCTACCGAGGAGAAGCACAAAACATCGATGGCATACCGAGATGCCGAAGACGTCCTCACCGACCGCACGGTGAGGCCGCTGGCGCTGGCGTTCTTCGGTTACACGTGGATGCTGACGGCGTGGTGCGAGCTGCGCCGCGACTTCCGCAACTTCCGGCTCGACCGCATGGAGGCGCTTCAGGATACAGGTGAGCGATTCGAAGACGAGGCCGGCAAGACGTGGGAAGATTTCATGAGGCTGATGGATTCGGAAACTCGGCCTCGCGAGTGGCGAGAATAGCGGCCCGTATAATCGAAAGGTGAGACGCAACCTAGACGAGGTGGATGCGCGACGGTTGCTCGGCGGCGGGCCGGTGCTGCTGATCTCCACCAGCTACCGTGGCCGCGCCAACGTGATGCCTGTCGCTTATGCGATGAACCTCAGCATCGTGCCGCCGATGGTCGGAATTGCCGTCCACCCGGAGCGCTACACGTCCGACGTCATCCGCAAGACGAACGAATTCGCGATCAACATCCCGTCACGTGAGCTGCTGCACCATGTGCAGTACCTGGGTACTCTGAGCGGCGTCGACTTCGACAAGCTGGAGCTGACCAACCTGCCGACTTTTCATGCGCGCCGCGTTGGGACCGTATTGCTGGAGGGCTGCGTCGGCTGGATCGAGTGCGCTGTCGAGGACATGATCGAGACTGGTGACCACCTCCTCGTGACGGCACGCGTCGTGGCGGTGCAGGCGGACGATGACGCGTTCGACGATCATTGGAAGCTGACAGACAACGACTCGAAGCCGCTGCATTACCTCGGCGGTAACTATTACGCGCTGCTCGATCGCGTCATGGAAGCCCGCATCCCACAATCGGCCGAGGAGTACGGCAAGCGCCTCGACGAAGCGATCGCGGAGCAACTAGAGCTGACGCATGACGCGGAAGAGCAGCGCGCAGAGGAAGACTACGAGCGCGACGAGTTCCGCCGTCGCGAGGGCTTCGACCTCTAACGCTGATATTGCGACGAAATCTGCCGTTAATACTCTTTACTGAATTCCCGTAACGCGGCAAGCTGTGCGGCACGTTTGATTGTTAGCGTGGCTCAGTCTTTTGCCGCGCTCGTCAAAGGAGGGGCGTTATGACGCAGAAAATGGCCCAGAGAACAGACCGTCAACCGATAGAGCGCAACCTGGCGATGGAACTTGTCAGGGTGACCGAGGCGGCCTCGCTTTCGGCCGTGCGCTACATGGGTACGGGCGACAAAGCGCTGGTCGACCAGGCAGCCGTCGATGCGATGCGGCATACGTTGGAAGGCATCAGCATGGATGGCGTGGTGGTCATCGGCGAGGGCGAGAAGGACGAAGCGCCGATGCTCTATAACGGCGAGCATATCGGCGATGGCTCCGACCCCAAGGTCGACATCGCGGTCGACCCGATCGACGGCACGACGTTGCTCTCGAAGGGGCTTCCTGGTGCGATCGCTGTTATCGCGATGTCAGCGCGTGGCAGTATGAACGTGGCCAAAGAAGTGTTCTACATGGACAAGATCGCCGTGGGGCCCGCCGCACGTGGCGTCATCGACATCGACGCGCCGGTGGGCGAAAACCTGAAGAGGATCGCCAAGGCGCTGGGCAAGCAGGTTTCGGAAGTGACCGTAGTCTTGCTGGATCGTCCGCGTCACGCCGACCTACTGAAGGACATCCGAGCCGCGGGCGCGCGAATAAAGATGATCTCGGATGGCGATGTGGCGGGGGGTATCCAGGCCGCGTTGCCGGACAGTGGCGTTGACGTGCTGATGGGCATTGGCGGTACGCCCGAGGGTGTGATCACGGCGGCAGCGCTCCGCTGCACAGGCGGTGAGATTCTCTGCAAGCCGTGGCCACGCGACGACGAAGAGCGCAAGAAGTGCCTCGATGCGGGGTCGATCTGACGCACGTTTACAACACCGAGGAGCTCGTTGGCGGCGACGATGTGTTCTTTGCGGCGACCGGCGCTAGCACCGGCGAGCTGCTGCGGGGCGTAACCGTCTCAGCCAACCGGGCCACCACGCAATCCCTGGTCATGCGCTCGCGGTCTGGGACGATCCGCTGGATCGACGCGATTCACGACTTCTCGCGGCTGGACAAGATACGGTTTACATAGTCCGCGCGGGTTCAAGGAAGCCAAGAGGCCGTCTCCTTCGAGACGGCCTCTTGATTTGGGCTGCTTGCAGCTAGACGAGGTTTACTTCTCCATCGACGGTGAATACTTTCCCTGGCGAGCCGCTGACGTGAGCATCGCGCGGTGGTAGAAGGCCTTTTGCGCGGCGTCCTTGTTCTCAGCCTTGCCCGACCATGCCTTCTGTGGCGCCGCCTGCAAGCCGCGGCCGTAGGAGTACGTGAGCTGCCACGGCGCGCCAACCTTGGCCGCGTAGCGGTTGATCGCGTCAAGGTTGACGGTGGCTTCTTCGTCTGACTGGCCACCGGAGAGAAACGCGATGCCTGGCACAGCCGCCGGCACCGTTTCCTTGAAGCACTCGACGGTCTGGCGCGCGACCTCCTCGGCCGGCGCGCGGTTGGACGCTTCCTTGCCGGAGAGCACCATGTTCGGCTTGAGGATCGTGCCCGGCAGCTGGACCTGCTGAAGCATCAGCTGGTTGTAGACGGAGTGCAAAGTGCGCCGTGTCGCGTCGAAGCAAGCGTCGATTGAATGACTGCCGTCCATCAGGACCTCAGGCTCCACGATGGGGACGATGCCGGCTTCCTGGCAGAGCGCCGCGTAGCGGGCCAGCGCCTGCGCATTGACCTCGATGCAGTAGTCCGACGGGATGCCGTCGCCGATCGTGATCACGGCGCGCCACTTGGCGAAGCGGGCGCCGAGCTCTTTGTACTCGGCGAGGCGCTCACGGAGGCCGTCGAGCCCTTCGGTGATTAGCTCGCCCTCGGCCCCGGCCAGCGGCTTCGTGCCGGCATCGACCTTGATGCCGGGGATGACGCCCTGGTCGGTGAGGACCTTGACCAGCGGCGTGCCGTCGGCGCCCTTCTGCCGGATCGTCTCGTCGTAGAGGATGACGCCGCTGATGAACTTGTTGGCGCCCTCGGTGCGGAACAGGAGCTCGCGGTAATCGCGGCGGTTGTCCTCGGTGCTCTCGACGCCGATGGCATCGAAGCGGCGCTTGATGGTGCCTGAACTCTCGTCGGCGGCGAGAATGCCCTTCTCTGCTGCCACCATCTCGCGAGCGGTTTTGTTCAGTTCATCCAGGTTACTCATGGCTGCCCCCTTTGCATGCTTAGCCGGAATTCAGGCCGGAATAGCACCCTTAATCCTAATCCTTGCCACCAAGAGAAAACATGCTGCATAGATAAACGTTTCGTGTCTAGAATTCGACAAATGAGTCAGCCTCGCCTCGTCATCGCCACTAACAATCCCGGCAAGGTCATTGAGTTCCGCGACCTGCTCGAAGGCTGCGGCTGGGAGGTCATCGCGCCCGCGGATGCCGGCGTATCGATCGACGTGGATGAGACCGGCGCGACGTATGCCGAGAACGCCCGCATCAAGGCGCAGGCTTTCTGTCGCGCCTCCGGCTTGCCCGCTATCGCCGACGACTCCGGGTTGGAAGTCGATGCGCTGGGAGGCGACCCGGGCCCGCTGCATCACCTCAACGGCTGGGACGGCAACAACGACGTCGAGCGCATCCAGATCCTGCTCGACGCGATGAAGGACGTGCCGGCGGGCGAGCGCACAGGCCGCTTCTTCAGCGTCATCGTCGTTGCCTTACCGGATGGCAGTGTCACCGAGGAGCAGGGAGTCGTCGAGGGGACGATTACGTTTGCACCGGTGGGGACGAGCGGTTGGGGTTATGACCCCGTGTTCCTGCTGGCCGAACGGAGGGTGACGATGGCGCAGATGTCGGAGGTGGAGAAGAACCGCGTCAGCCACCGCGCCATCGCGTTCGATAAGATGCGGCAGCGGTTGCACGCGATGGCGGCAGAGGCCTCAGCGTAGGTCCGGGAACAGAAGCAACAGCAGGAAAGACATGCTGTTGAACACAAAGTGCACGCCAATCGACGCGTACAGCGATCGTGTGTATTCGTAGATGGCCGCGAGGACGAGACCGACGCCTGCAAACGGCAAGATGAGGCCCGGGTCGCCATGCGCGATTGCAAACAGGGACCCGCTGATCAAGCCGGCGATAGGCAGGTTGAGATAGCGTCGCAGGCCGCCAAAGATGAAACCGCGGAAGAAGATCTCCTCCGCCACCGGCGCCATGAAGACGATCGCGAACCCTGTCAGGACAACGACGACATCGTGATCGTAGAAATCGTCCGGTAATTGCTGGGCGGGCTCCAGCTGGTCGAGGCCGAGGACGTCGATGGCGATGCCGTAGATATTGACCACGCCGATCGCGGCGAAGTAGGCAGCGACGATGAACGCCAGCATCAACCCCCAGCCCTGACGCGGCGCGCGGAAGCCCAGTGCAGGGAGGCCCGCGCCCTTTCGGGCGATGACCAGCAGTACTGTCAGTACCAGGACAACATCCAGCATCGCAATGGCGATTGCCTCCGCCAGGTCCGTTTCGAGTGAGTCCTCGCCAAAGGCGGCCATCGCTCCGCCGATGATCGCGGCGCCGAGCACAAAGAAGACGACCAGCGCCCCGAATACACCGAGGACGATGTCGCGGAAGCCCCAGGTGATGCCGGGCAGGGACGGTGGGCGCTCGCTCTTTGGTGGCGGGCCTTCGAGCCTCGGAAAGGTAAGATCGGAGTGATTCACGCTACAGGGTTATCGGCACTCCGCCGGTTTACCGGCTCCGGGCCCGATGCTACGATCGAAATTGGTTTCAGCTTTGAAGGAATCCCCACTTATCTCACTCTACAGGAATCCTGAGGCCTTCGCGGGGACGTTGTGATGAGCGAGTTCGCGCGTGAGGAGATGCGCCGCTTCGCGTCATCGCGCGGCACCGCGCTGACGATCGGCAACTTCGACGGCGTGCATCTCGGGCATCAGCACCTCGTTCGCTTCCTGGTCGAGCGCGCTGCCGCAGCGGGGCTCCAGCCGGGCGCCGTGACGCTGTACCCGGACCCTGTGCGAGTGCTGCGGCCGCAGGAGCCGATGCAATACCTGACCAGCCTGGAGGAGCGCCTGGAACTGCTGCGCGACCTCGGGCTCGAACTGGTCGTCCCGTTGACGTTCACGTCCGAGCTGGCCGAAACGGCACCGCGGGCTTTCGTCAGCGTGCTGCGCGAGGAGCTTGACCTGCGACTGCTGGTCATGGGCCCGGACAACGCTTTCGGACGCAATCGTGAGGGGTCGCCGGAGTCGATGAAGCAGATCGGCGCCGAGCTGGGTTTCGAGGTCGCGGTGATGCCGGCGCCGCTGTCCAGCGAGCAGGTCACCGTCAGTTCGACGGCGATCCGCAAGGCGCTGGCGGAGGGAGACCTGCCCGCCGTGGAGGCGCTGCTGGGGCGTCGCTATTCGTTGCGCGGGCCCGTCGTCACCGGCGAGCGACGTGGACGGACGCTGGGCTTCCCAACCGCCAACATCGGCGTGACCGCGGACCGTGCGCTGCCGGCGTTTGGCGTCTACGCGACGTGGGCCTTTGTCGGCGAAACGCGGCACCAGTCGGCCACCAGTATCGGCGTGCGGCCACAGTTCGACGGCGAGCATCCCAGCGTCGAGACGTTCATCTTCGACTTCAACGAGGACCTTTACGATCAGACGCTGCGCATTGAGCTGGTGGAGCGCCTGCGCCCCGAGTTGAAGTTCGAGAGCGTCGAGGTCCTAATCAGACAGATGCACGCCGACGTAGAGCTATCGCGCGAGATACTTACGGGACTGCCCTGAGTGCCGCTCGTCTGCAGCGGGCGGTATCATGAAGGGGTAAAAGGACAAGAATCGGGGCCGATTCTAAGATTGAGCCCGCCAAATATCTGCTGAGGTTGCCGATGACCACCGAACTCGAACGTGTAGAAGGCGAAGAGTCCAGGACGGCGCAGGCGCCGAAGACCGCAAAGGTCGCGGTGCTGTACACCAGCGCGCCGCGGGTCGTGGACGACATCGGCCGGGCGATGCGAATGGCGGACTTTACTTCGGCGCTGGACAAGAACGCCCCGACCGCTCTCAAGGTCAACATCAGCTGGCAGCACTGGTATCCGGGCTGCTCGTCAACGCCGTGGCAGATCGAGGGCATCGTCAAAGCGCTGCGCGAGGAGGGGTTCGAAGACCTGATGGCGGCGCACAACGGCACCGTCGTGGTGAAGTCGCACGAGGGCGAGGTCAAGAACAAGCACAAGGCGGTGCAGGACAAGTTCGGCATTCCCAGCACCCACCTGACGGACAAGGGCGTCCCCTGGGTCCGCTACGCGCCGAAGGCCGAGATGATGGTGCTCAACGACATCTTCCCGGACGGTATCGAAATACCTCAGGCGCTAATCGGCCGTAACGTGGTTCACCTGCCGACGATGAAGACGCACGTCTTCACGACGATGACGGGCGCGATGAAGAACGCGTTCGGCGGGCTACTGCACTACCGCCGCCACTGGACGCATTCGCAGATCCACAAGACGTTGGTCGACCTGCTGGCGATCCAGAAGGAGATACACCCCGGCATTTTCGCCGTCATGGACGGCACGATCGCCGGCGACGGCCCCGGCCCGCGGGCGATGCGGCCGCACGTCAAGAACCTGGTGCTCGCGTCGAGCGACATGGTGGCGATCGACGCGGTTGCGGCAAAGATGATGGGCTTCGACCCGATGTCGCTCGAATTCATCCGCCTGGCCCACGAGCGCGGCCTCGGCGTCGGCGACCCGCGTGAGATCGAGGTCGTCGGCCTCGACGTCTCCGACATCGACTTCGGCTTCGTCAAGGACGAGGACACCTTCGCCAGCTGGGGCCAGAAGCAGATCTACTGGGGCCCGCTGCACTTCATGGAGAAGCCGCTGCTGCGGTCGCCGATCGTGCCGTGGAGCTACTGGGCGTCGAATTTCTACTACAACCTGTTCTGGTACCCCGCCTTCGGCCGCGGCCGAGTCAGCGCCGCCAAGAAAACGGAGTGGGGCAAGCTCTTCGATTCGTATTAAGCCACATCGAGAGTGGAGATCGAGACGTCTCGGCCTAAGCCGGGGCGTCTTTCGTTCCGTCGAGTCGTTTGGTGTAGTTGCGGTGGACAAACAGCGGGCGGAATCCCATCGCGGCGTACATCAGCTTTGGGGTGTCGTTGACGTCTGAGTTGATGATGACGGGCCCGGCGCCGCGCTCTCGGCAATCGGCGACGGCGCGCGCGATGAGGGCTGTAGCGAGGCCACGATGGCGGTAGTCAGGGTGGCAGTAAAGGTCCTCGACGATACCGACGCCGTTCTCGCCCAGCCACGATGAGAAGAAAGCTCGCGGCACGCCCGCGACGCTGGCGAACCAGGCCCGCGTCAGTGGCGTCTTGAGACGGCGGTAGACCATAAACTCGTCATGGAGCACGGGATCGTACGGCCCGAAATAGCCGGTGCTGGTCTCCTCCCACCACATCGCGTCGAGCTCGCGGTAGGCCTGCCAGTCGTCCTCCGTCAGCACCTCGCGGACCTCGGCCTCATCCGGAGGCGTAGTGCCGAGGCGAGGCGCGATGCGCAGGTCGCCCTCGAGGACGTGTACCAGGGCATCGTTGACGCGATACCCCTGTTCGAGCGCGAGACGGGCTGCGGTCTGGGGCGGTGTCAGCGCATCGATGCCCCAGGTCCGGTGCTGGTAGCCGGCGAACTCTGCCTCTATGCGCACCAGCAAAGCCTCGACCTCCGAGGGGTCGGTGCGAATTATCCCGACGCAATTCGCGTCATGTCGCCGCGGCGTCTTGGGGTTGACGATGAACGAGGCGCCGTGGGCTTCGAAGCGCTTGTTTCCCAGCGCGAGGTAGGAGAAGTTAGTTTCGCAAGCGAGACGGAGCAGGTGATTCTGATCCATAGGCCACTACCATAGTAGCGGCTGCCAGGTTTCGATTGCAGGCCGAGGCAATTCTTGACGATCCTGAACGGTAGAATAGTTGTTCAAACGACATCGCTTCTCTTTTCTGGGCGAGGTAAGTAGATGCAGATCAAAGTAGCTTCCGGCGACATCAGCGCCTACAAGGCTGATGCCATTGTGGTCAATCTCTTCGAAGGCGTGGAAATGCCCGGAGGTGGGACCGGTGCCGTGGACGCAGCCATGGGCGGCGCGATCACGGAGCTCATCGCTGCTGGCGACATCCGCGGCAAGCTCGGTGAATTTACGCTGGTGCATTCGATGGGACGCGTGCCCTCCGCCCGCGTAATCGTCGTGGGCCTCGGCAAAGCAGCCGACTTCAACGTCGACAAGGTGCGTTCGCTTTCGGGTGACCTGGGGCGATTCCTACGGCGGCATCGCATCAAAGACGTGGGCGTGATCACACACGGTGCCGGCATCGGAGGTCTGGGTGCGGAGGACTGCGCCGCCGCGATTGCCGAGGGAACGGTGATGGGCGTGTACCGCTTCATGCGTCACAAGAAGCCGCCGGAGGAAGATTTCGAGGTTGAGTCGCTGACGCTGGTCGAGCAAGACGCTTCGAAGGTCGGGATGCTGGAGCGTGGCATCGAGCGCGGACGTATCCTGGCGGACGCCGCGAACTTCTGCCGCGACCTCGCGAACGAGCCCTCGAACTATCTGACGCCGACCGAGATGGCAGACCGTGCCAAAGGGCTTGCCGCCGAAACGGGTCTCGAATGCGAGGTGTACGGCCCGGATTGGATGCGCGAGAAGGGTATGGGCGGCGTGCTGGGTGTCGCAGCGGGCAGCACACAGGAGCCGCGCTTCATCGTGCTGCGCTACAACGGCGGCGGCGCTGCGAAACCCCTGGCCCTGGTCGGCAAAGGCATCACGTTCGACACGGGTGGTATCTCGATCAAGCCTGCCGCGGGCATGGAGGAGATGAAGGGCGACATGTCGGGCGGCGCGTCGGTGATCGCTGCGATGGGCGCGATCGCGCGGCTGCGACCCGCCGCAAACATTATCGGTATCGTCCCAGCGACAGAGAACATGCCAGGCGGCAGCGCGATCAAGCCCGGTGACGTGCTGAGGACGATGACGGGCAAGACGATTGAGGTGATCAACACGGACGCCGAAGGGCGCTTGATCCTCTCCGACGGGCTCGCCTATGCCCGCGAGCAGGGCGCCGCCGCCATCGTCGACATCGCGACGCTGACGGGCGCGATCAGCATCACGCTGGGTAACGTGGCGATGGGCGCCATGGGCAATAACCCCGAGCTGATGGATCGGGTCAAGAAGGCGGCGTCAGATGCCGGCGAGAAGGTCTGGGAGCTGCCGATGTATGACGAGTACAAGGACCAGATCAAGAGCGACGTGGCCGACATGAAGAACACGGGCGGCCGCGGCGCCGGATCGATTACGGCAGCGATGCTGCTGCGCGAGTTTGTCGACGACACGCCGTGGGTGCACCTCGACATCGCCGGCGTGGACAACTACGACCGCGACAAGGGCGTCATCGTCAAGGGCGCCAGCGGTATACCGGTGCGCACTCTCGTCAACCTGGCGCTGCAGCAGGCCGAAGGCGGGGCTACGCCGAAGTAGCGGTCGCCGGTGATAGCCTGACGCCATGGCAAGCGGCGATAACCTGATCGCGAACCGTCTGGTGTCGATTTCGGAACGCCGTGTCTACCGCGAGGCGGCCGAGATTGCGCTCTTGGCGGTTGCGTTTCTGCTCTACTTCATCGTGCGTGGCAACGTGATCGATCGGCCGGACGTTGCGTTGGCGAACGCGCGCCAGCTGGTCGATTGGGAGCAGGCGCTGGGCATCCACGCGGAGGCAGCGTGGCAGGACGCGATCCTGGGCCAAGAGCTACTGATTCGCTTCTTCAACTTTGTGTACTTCTGGCTGGACTTCCCGCTGATCGCGGCGCTGGGGCTGTGGATGTACTTCTGGCGCCGCGCGCAGTACACGTTTAGTCGCGATGCGGTGCTGTTCTCCGGAGCGCTGGCGCTGGTCGCGTACTATCTGTTTCCGCTGGCGCCACCGCGATTGCTGCCGGAGTCTGGGCTCGTGGACACGCTACAGATTTACAACAATGCGAGCTATCAGGCGCAGTCGACCGAGTTCTTCGTCAACCCCTACGCGGCGATGCCGAGCTTGCACGTCGGTTGGGCGGTCTTGATTGCGCTGGGCGTGACCCGGGCGCTGCCGGGGAAGCGGATCGTCCTGGTGCTGGCGGTGGCGCATGTCGTCGCGCAGTCCACCTCGACGGTGTTCACCGGCAATCATTACTTCCTTGACTGGGCGGGTGGTCTCGTTGCGGCTGCAGGCGGCCTCGCCTTCGCCGCGCTGATGCAGAGACGCGGCTACGAGCTGCTGAAGCGCCGATTTCGCCGCGGACATCCCACCTGGCCGATAGGCACCGGCTAACAGAGCGGCAGCCTCACGCCACCACGCGTTGGTTAGAAGCCCTCCGGGTTGAAGCGCTTGTGGTTCGCGTCGATGAACTCCTGGAGGCGCTCCTTCGTCAGCTCGGACACAGGGAACTTGTCCAGCCGCGTCCATGATGTGATCGCAATCGTTTCTTCTTCCATCCCGGTGTAGATCGTGCTGCCGACAAAGCGCCGTCGGTCATCGTTGTCCTGCACCACTGATTTGATCAGGTCGATTGCATCCTGGTCCGTCGTGTTGTACCAGACAAAGACGCCGCCATGTTCCATGCTGTGGACGATGTTTTCCTTCGGCGCCGGGTTCTCCAGGTTGGTGAAGCCCTGGGGAGTGCTGGAGTGAGGGCCGGATGTCGGCGGGTTGCTCGTGTAGCAGAGCGGGTCACTGACTGTGCCGGCGTCGATCTGCTCCTGCGTGCAGAACGGGAGCACGGTGCCCGGCGCGAAGTGTATTCGGTCGTCGGTGGTACCCGGCTGACCGTCCGCGCCGGGGTGCGGTGGGTAGTAGACACCGGGGATGTTCGGGTCGGCGTCTTCCTGTGCCAGCTGCCAGTCTCGCGGGCCGGAGTCGACATTGTTGACCTGGCTCACGGCGTAAACCAGTACGGCGACAATGCCGATGACGCCGAGGCCCGCCAGGATCATCGTCATGGGCGGACCGCCGCTGGGGCCGCGCACCGCGGTTGAGCCTTCGCGCTGGCGCCTTCGGCGCTGGGCGTTGCCCGGCTGGCGCGCGGCGCGCTCGTCACGACGCTGCAGGCGGCTACCTGGTTTTTGGCTCAACGGATTCCTCCCATTGCCCTGCCCCCACTCGGACGGCAGGCCTCCACCACCCTGCTCAACGCTGATTCCACCTCGGCAGCGTTGGAAGTGTCTACGTTCCAGTGTTCGCTTGATGGAGCTTGCGCTCGAGCTGCCATGCGGCGATAGACGCGCAGACCGGCGGATGAAGCCTCCTGCGGGTCGGCGGATTCGAGCCGCTGTGCAAGCCGGTGCTTGATGACGTCCTCTGGTGCGGTGAAGTTCAGCAGCAGCAGGCGGGCGCCCGCCTGCTCCGCGACGTGGAAGGCCGGGCGCCTGTCGCCATCTGTGATGCTGGTGGCGTCGATGATCACGTTGCGCCGGGCCCGGAGGAGCTGCCGCGCCGCGCCGTGCAGGGCGACGAACAGCCGCTGGGTCTCAGGACGGGAGTAAGCAGGAGAATCGAACAGGAGGCGCCTGAGGGCGTCGCTCTCGAGGATCACAGCATCGAGTTGCGGCGCCAGCCGCCGGGCGAACGTGGACTTGCCGCTGCCGGGCAAGCCGATGGTGAGAATCAGAACCGGCGCGTCACTTGTCGCGGTGTGCGCAGGGTTGGCGCTTGCCTGTAGGATTCTCGAGACGTCTGCCTCAAGTCTCGCGGCAGCGGAGGCGAGGGTTTGCCGGCCGGGAGCAGTCATCTCTTCAAGTATAGAGAGGCCCTGCGATGCGTACCAATGCCGTTAGACCTCAAGCGTGGGCTGTGGCGGCATTGCAGGACGATAACAGTGCTGCTAGACTTACGGAAACGCGTAAATTCAGAGATAGACTGACGAGGGCCTGAGCGGCCGAATGCCTCTAGCTACAGAGCGCAAAGCGGAAATCATCGACGAGCATCACAAGCACGCGACGGACACAGGTTCCGCCGAAGTGCAGATTGCGATGCTGACTGATCGTATTAACCACCTCACGCAGCATCTGCGCGTTCACCGGAAAGACCACCACTCGCGACGAGGGCTTTTGATGATGGTGGGTCAGCGCCGCAGGCAACTGGCTTACCTGAACAAGAAGGACGTTGAGCGTTACCGCGCAATCGTCGCAAAACTGGGCCTCCGCAAGTAAGACGGCGGGGCCTTTTCTTTTGGTCAAGGCTGAGAACGGCCTCGGGGACTGCCACGGGCGGCCCCAATTTCATGGATCGAGCCCGCTTCTCAGACGCTTCGCGCAGGTAGCGCCGCGTATTCCACCGTCCAATACATACGCTCAACCCCGGGACGGTGCTGTGAGGTTGAAGGAAGAGAAATAGCCAAATGTCGAATATTTACGAAGTAGAAGTCGGTGGTAAGTCGCTGATCATCGAGACGGGCCGATTGGCCACACAGGCCAGCGGTTCGATCACTGTCGCCATCGGAGAAACGGTCGTGCTGGTCACGGCCTGTGTGACGCCGGAGCCGCGACCGGACATCGACTTCTTCCCGCTGACGATCGACTTCGAAGAGCGGCTCTACGCTATCGGTAAGATTCCCGGCAGCTTCCCGCGCCGAGAAGGACGCCCGTCGACGGATGCCGTGCTCGCGGGCCGCATGACGGACCGTGCTCTGCGTCCGTTGTTCCCCAAGGGGTTCCGCAACGACGTCCAGATCATCATTACGGTCCTCTCGGCCGACATGGAGAATGATCCCGACGTACTCGCGACGATCGGCGCATCGGCGGCACTCAGCTATTCAGAAATACCGTTCGAGGGTCCCATCTCCGCCGCCCGTGTTGGCCACGTTAACGGTGAGTTCGTCCTTTACCCGACCTACAGCGAGCTCAAGGAAGGTGACCTCGACCTCGTCGTCTCCTCGACGCGCGAGCGCGTAATCATGGTCGAAGCCGGCGCCAACGGTGTCAGCGAGGAGTTGTTCCTCGCGGGCGTTAAGCTGGCTCACGAAGCCAATCTGAAGCTGATCGAGGTGCAGGATGAGCTGGTCAAGGAGCTCGGCAAGCCGAAGATGAGCTACGAGGCGAAGGCGGTCAACTCGGACGCCGAAGCCGCCATCGCAGACTTCCTCAAGGATCGCCTCGACGATGTGCTGGAGTCCGTCAAAGAAGAGCGCACGCAGGGACACGGTGCATTGAAAGAAGAACTCGCCGCGAAGTTCGGCGAGCAGTTCAGCGCCGGCGAGCTTTCAGAGGCACTGGAATCCGTCGTCAAAAAGACGGTGCGCGATCGCATCCTTCACGAAGGCAAACGCGCCGACGGACGGGCACTCGACGAGCTGCGGCCGATTACCTGCGATGTCGGTATTCTGCCGCGCACGCATGGCACGGGCCTGTTCCAGCGTGGCGAGACGCAGGTCCTTAGTATTGTGACGCTTGGGCCCATGAGCGCTCAGCAGAAGCTCGACACGCTGTCGCCGGAAGAGACGAAGCGTTTCATGCATCACTACAACTTCCCGCCGTACTCGGTGGGTGAGGTGCGGCGCATGGGTGGCACGGGCCGCCGCGAGCTGGGGCACGGCGCCCTGGGCGAGCGCGCGCTCGAGCCTGTCATTCCGTCCGCGAGCGACTTCCCCTACACGTTGCGAATCGTTTCTGAGGTGCTCGGCAGCAACGGCAGCACCTCTCAGGCGAGCATCTGCGCCAGCAGCCTGGCGTTGATGGATGCCGGCGTGCCGATCCGCGAGCCGGTGGCCGGCGTGGCAATGGGCCTGGTGACGGGCGAAGGTGACGAATACAAGATCCTCACCGACATCGCCGGGCTGGAAGATCACCTGGGAGACATGGACTTCAAGGTGGCAGGCACGACGACAGGCATCACGGCGGTACAGGCCGACTTCAAGATTCACGGCCTGACGCTGCCGATGATCGAAGAGATCGTTGAGCGGGCGCGTCAGGGCCGGATGACTATCCTGGGCAAACTGTCTGAGGCGATTGACGCTCCGCGCAAGGAGCTTTCGCGTTACGCACCGCGTGTCTACCGGCTGCAAATCCCGCGCGAGAAGATCGGCGTCATCATCGGCCCCGGGGGCAAGATGGTGCGTTCGATTATCGAAGAGACGAAGTGCACCGTGGACGTCGAGGACGACGGCTCGGTCTACGTCGGTTCGACCAACGAAGAGAATGCGCGCAAGGCGATCGCGATCATCGAGGGTCTGACGCAGGAAGCAGTCGTTGGCCAGAAGTACACGGGCCGCGTCACGCGAACGGTCGACTTCGGCGCCTTCGTCGAGATCATGCCCGGTAAAGAGGGCCTGGTCCGAATCGGCGAGCTGGCGGACTACCGCGTTCCCAGTGTCGAGGACGTCGTCAGCGTCGGCGACGAGATCGAGGTCATGGTCCTGGAGATCGACAACCTGGGCCGTATCAACCTGTCACGACGCGCGGTGCTCGATGGTACCGATGCGGCGGAGCTGGAGGTGCCGGGGGAAATCCCTTCGCCGCTAACGCGCCGCAGTTCGATGCTGACCACGATGCGTCCGCCACAGCGCGCGCCACGACCTTCGGGTGGTGGTGACGGTGGCTTCAACCGCCGGCGTGGCGGTCGTGGCGGCGGTGGCGGTCGTCCCGGTGGCGGCGGCGCCAACGGCGGTGGTGGCGGTCGCAGGCCTCCACCGCGCCCCGGCCAGCCCTAGCATCGTCTGGCGCAAGCGCTAAGATGACGCTGAGGGGGTCTGTGATGGACAAGATCAGCGTCGTCGTTTCCGGCACGGGCTTTATGGGCCGCGAGGTTCTCGCAGCGATATCGCGCGAAGAAGACCTCGAGCCTGTTGGCGTCGTCGAGAAGTTTTCCACGGAGGGCTTTGTCTCCCTGTCGAATGGCGATGCGATCCCGCTTAGCAACAATCCGGGAGAGTTGATTGCCCGGCTCAAGCCCCGCGTCATCATCGACTTCACCAACGCGCAGTGGACGCCTGAGGTCGCGAAGGCGGCGCTTAAGAATGGTGCGTCCATGGTGATTGGCACGACCGGTCTACCCGAGGCGTTTGTTAGCGAGTTCGCGGCGGGCTGCAAGGAAAAACAGCTCGGCGCCTTTATCGCCCCAAACTTCGCTATCGGCGCTGTTGTGATGATCCACCTGGCGAAGGTGGCCTCGCGCTTTTTCGACTACGCCGAGATTACGGAGATGCACCAGGAGAAGAAGCTGGACGCGCCATCTGGCACCGCGGTTATGGCGGCTCGAGAGATGGTGGCGGGCCATGGCAAGCCGTTCGAGCACACGATGCCTGAGAAGGACACGCTGGCCGGCGCCCGTGGCTCCGTCTACGAAGGCATCGCGATCCACAGCCAGCGCATGCCCGGCTTCGTAGCGCACCACGAGATCACGTTCGGCGGCTACGGCCAATCGCTACGTATCCGCCACGACTCTAACGGCAGAGATTCCTTCATCCCGGGAGTTCTGATGGCGACACGGGAGGTCGTGAACCGCAGGGAGCTGGTCGTGGGGCTGGATAAGCTCATCGGCCTCTAGTCTTTTCTTAGTCGACCGGTTGCGTTATAAGCATGTTGACGAATCGTCCGCGTGGCGCGTGAGGTCTTTTCGTCGACGCGCTCTGCGAAGTCGAGGGAGATGGGGAGGATGATGAGCGAGAACCGTTTGAAGGACGTCTTCGAATCCAGGTTATCGCGCCGGCGCTTGGTCGGTTCGACGGGGATGGCTGCTCTGGCCTCCGCATTCCTGGCCGCGTGCGGAGGTGGCGATGATGACGATGGCGGCGGCGGTGGTGGGTCGTCCGGCGGCGGCTCGTCGGGAGGTGACGGCGGTGAGGCAGATATCACGGTCCGCATCGTCGGGCAATCACCCTTCCACTTTGAGCCTGACGCCATTGAGCTAAAGGCAGGCGTGGAGGTAACACTGGACTTCATCAACGAGAGCGGCCTGCCTCACTCGTTCAGGATTAACGGTCTGGTAGACAGCGGTGTGATCAAGAACCCCGGCTCGGATGCGAAATCGTCGGACTCCTCGATCAGGCTGAAGTTCACGCCGACGGAGCCGGGCGAGACGATCTTCTATTGCACGGCTCACGGACCGCAGTCGGAAAGCGGTAAGGTCACGATCACCTGATCGGCAAGTATTGGGAGTTGAATCGAGGATGCCCGGCAATTCTGCCGGGCATCCTCGCGTCCGGGTTAGGCGGATTGCGTCGCAGGAGCCGTGACGACGTGGGACGTCTGGGGAGAAGGCTGACGCGACGGTTTGTCAGGCGCTGCGCTGTTTGAGCGAGCGGATGAGTTCGAGCGTGTCGTCGAGCTGCTTGAGCGCGTCACTCACGACCGTGTCGACGGATGGCTGTTGGGTTACCGCGCCGCCGTTAGGCGGGATCATCCTTGATGTTGGATGCGGGCGACGAATGACGCTAAGCGGCGCCTCTGCCTGCCAGTTGTCATTGTAGACATCCACAGCCGGCTCCGGAGCACGGTAGGCGAATACTTCGAACGGCGGTTCTTCATCCACCTCGACGGCGTCGGCGTGGGCGCTGTAGTTGGGCTGCTCCTTCGCTTCAACAGCATTGGCTTCGACGGCGAAGAGCGGCGTTGGTGCTGCCTCGGTGACCTCTGCTTCCAAGGCGGGCTTTTCGGTCGAGGCTAGAACGGGCTGAGGGGCCTCGGCTTCTGTCTTTGACCCTTCATCGGCCGCGGTCTCGGCGACTCGGAGTAGGACTGGCTCTTCGTCAATAACGTCTGGATCAAAGTCGGGCAGAGCCTCGGGAACCTCGACGCTTCGAATTGGCTGCGGTGCCGCCTCATCCATGGCAACCGGCTCGATGATCCGTAGCGGGGACTCGTCGCCGGTGTCTGCTTCGGCGTTTGACGAAGCTACTGCCTGGAGTGTCGCCGCCTCGAGCGCGGCCCGGCGTAGCGTCTCCGCGGGCGGCAATTCGGGCGCCTCCGCGCCGTCAAGCTGTACACGGCTGGCGTTGTTGTCGGAAAGACTCAGCGCGATCTCGGCGCGGCGAATCATGTCGTTGACCGTCGTGGCGCAGGTCGGGAAGAAAGTCGCCCCATAGTGGGCCGGCAGCGGGCCGCCGGGCTCGCCTTCCTGCGGCTTCACCTTGCGAGCCTCATGCCGGAGGCGTTTTACGAGGCCATTGACGTCTTTGGGACCAGACTCAGGCAGGATGAGCGCGAATCCGCCCGGCCCGTAGCGATAGACGCGGTCCACGTTATTACGAGTGCCGCGCAGGAGATCGGCCGTCGCCGCGAAGCTGGCTTGCCAGAGCTCCTCGTCGCGGTAGTCAAAACGCTGGCGCTTCTGGTCGATACCGACGAGCACGAGGGCAAAGGAGCGGCCAAAGCGGCGCGAGCGCGATAGCTCGGCTTCGAGCGTGCTGCGAAGCTGACTCTCCTCGAATACGCCTGTGACCGGGTCTGTTCCGACGGAGTCGCTGTTCACGCCCAGCATGACACTTTCACGCTCGAGGTCTCGCAATGAGATACGGGCTACGCTCGACATGGCGGCGAGGCCAAGCAGGCCTGGCAACTCGAGCATCATGTTGACGTTGAACAGCTCATAGCTCTCAACCGTGCTGCGGCCGATGTTGGGTCCGAGCCAGACTACGATCACGGCGGGCAGAAGCGCCTGCCAGGGGAGCCACATTGCCGCTCCCACGGTGACCAGAATCATGCCGGTTCGTATTGCCAGGCCATCGGGGTCTCGGGCGGAGATCGCAGACAAGGCGGCCACAATGAACATTAGCGCGGCGAGGCTGACGTAAAGGGCGGTTCGCTTTCTGCGCGCCACGTTTATCGACAATGCGACCTCCCTAAGCCAGGCGAAGCGTTACTGCGCTGGCGTTTGCCTCAGCCACCTCGGTGCTGATACCCGCGGCCTCACCCAGTTGCTGTGCGAAGTCGCTCGCGTCCAGGGGAGTTGCCAGGTCGATACG
Organism: Dehalococcoidia bacterium; assembly: GCA_035714925.1. Classification (GTDB taxonomy): domain Bacteria; phylum Chloroflexota; class Dehalococcoidia; order DSTF01; family WHTK01; genus WHTK01. Next base: position 28,950 of record DASTLN010000053.1, read on the forward strand.
GAAGGTGACCTCTTCTTGCGCATAGTCGGCCAGCGTCACGGTCTGAACGCTGCTGACCCGGCTGAGAGCGCTGTCGAGGCTGAGCAGGCGGTCGAAGTCAGGTACCGGGGAGATGTTGACCTGTACGCGCCCAAACAACGTTGGCGATGAAGACGCGCTGTGTTCCGATTCCACTGGAATCGTGGACTCAGTAGCCTCTGACGGGGCTTCAGCTTCGGCAACCGACCGATCTGCTGTCTCAACCATTGGGGCAATATCGACGTCGCCGACAGGCTCCGGCGTCCCGGCGGTTGACTCCGGCGATGCCGGCTCTGTTTCAGGGGCTGCTGATTCCGCTTCGGGTATCCAGGTGTCGAGCGGCTGCTCCTCCCCCTGCACCTCGACGGAATGCCAGGATGGCGTCTCGTTCTTGGCCTCTTCCGGCTCGGCAACAGCCTCAGGCTGCCGGACCGGCGCATCCAGGGCGGCTTCACTCGAAACGAATTCGCCTGTGGTGGGAGCCGGGTAAGAGATTGTCGTCTCGATCCACGCAGCGTCGAAGGCCGCAGGTTCCTCGGTCACGGCGGGCGTCTCGACAGTCTCAATCACGGGCTGCGGCGAAACCTCCGCGACGTACGTCTGCTCTGGTTCGATCTCTATCGTCGCTTCATAGGCAATGGGTGATTCGAACGATTCAGCGGGCGGCGCCTCAGTTGACTCCCAGGCTGGCACTTCGTATGCGGGTCCTTCATCTGCCTGGGACGCCGCAACGGTCGCCATCGAGCTGATGCGAGAGGCAAGCTCCTGAACCAGCGAGGTTAGCAGCTGGTAATCGTTCTCAAGCCGTTCAAGCAGCGTGTCGGCTTGTTGCCCGAGGTTGGGCCCCGACCCCTGCTCGACGCGCTGTGCCGCCTCGACGGCGGACTGCGATGCCTGCTGCGCGCTACTAGCGGCCGATGTGGCGTCGGCAGCGGTCTGATCGATACGAGCGACAACTTCGCGGGTCTGTTCCGCGACGGCTCGCACTTCGACGACAGTGGCCTCGAAATTGGCGGCGGTTGATTCGGCGCGTTCCGCGGCTTGCTGCGCTTCCTGGGCGGCACGCTGCCCGGCTTCCACGGCCGACGTCGCCTCGCTGATGCGCTCCTCGACGTGTTGAGCGGCGTAGGTTGCGGTCTCGGCAGCCTTTTGCGCCGCTTCGATCGCGCCGTTGACGCTGCCGGCGCTTTCTTCAATGCGTGCCGAGATGCCGCGAGCTTCCTGAACGGCTTGCTGGGTGTTCGATGCGGTGGCAGCGGCTTCGCCAGCCTGACTCTCGGCGCGTTCGGCAGCGTTGCGCGCCTGCTGGGCAGCTTCCTGGGCGGCAGTAACGGCGGCATCGACGGTACCGGCGGTGTCGCTGATGCGTTCGGCGGCAGCGCGCACCTCTTCAGTCGCCTGCTGAGCGGCACTGATGACTTGCTGGCTACCCTCGCCTGAACGTTCGATGCGCTGAATCAGGTCTTCGGCCTGTTGCTGGATCTCAGCCTTGGCACGCTCGCTGGCCTGCTGGGCCTCGCGCGCCTGTGCCAGCGCTTCGTCAATGCTGTTGCGCGTTTCTTTGCGAATCTGGTCCCCGGCCTCGCTAACAGCGGCCTGGAGGGACTCGGCTGCCCGTTGGGCGTCCGTGGCTGCCTTCTTCGCGGCTTCGGCCATTTCGCCACTGACGGCGGCGGAGCTTTCTGCTTTGCTCGTCGCGTCGTCGATCAGGCTAAGGGACTCACCGGCGAAGCGCTCGGCCGCAGCGGCCAGCTGCCGCGAGGAATCACTGATCGCCTGAACGAAGTCCTTTACGGCGTCATTGATGAGGTGAGTCCAGGACTGGTCTTGCTGCGCCTCTAGGCCTTTGTGTTCCTGGTCCACCGACGATCCCACTTGAACCATGATTCTCCCTCCTGGAGTAGAGGGCGCAGACAACCAGCAGACTCTGACGGTCTGTCCCTACCGGTTACTATCGGCTGCTTGGCGAATCTAGTGTAGTAGGGGTTCCCCTAAATCCTTAGGGGTTGTCCGTCAGGCTGATGGACAGGACGAAAGTGTGCAGTGGCGGGCCGACTTCGCCGAAGTCGGCGAGCGTTGCGGCAGGGATCGTGGCGCCGTCGGGGCCTGGTCCGCGCAACTGCAGCTGGACCCCGTTCACCAGAGCGAGCGTCTGGCCCTGCCGGTCGATGAGGACGATTATCGGACTCTCGCCATCGGTCTCAAGGGCGAGGAAGGTGCCGTTCAGCCTCAGAACACCGTCTTCGTCGGGATCAACGAGCAACCGCCAACCATCCGGCATCACGAAGCTGAAGTTTGCGGTGGTTACCTGCTGCCAGACCAGGCCATAGTCCTGGCCAAACTGACCCAGGACGTCGTCAGAGGCCAATTCGACGCGGACTTCGTCGGCGTCAAGTGGTTTCGGCGTTGGCTCCGGAGCCGCCGTGGCGGTCTCAACCGGCTCACCCGTCGCGCCAACGATTGCTGCGGCCGTGGTCGGTGAGGCGTCCTTTACGCTGCCGAGCTTCTGCTGCGCCTCTAGCAGCTTCTGCTGCGCTTCTGCCCGGGCTGGCTCGTCCGATAGGGCCTGCTTGGCGATGTCCTGTTGACGCAAGATCAGGCCGCCGATCTTGTCAGCGCGCTCCAGGTCTAGATTATCGATAGTGCTCGTAATCGAGTTGGTCTTATCGATAAGGTCTTCCAGTTCGCTGGCCGCAACAGGCTGGCCCTGCTGCGTACGCTGTTCGAGTTGAATGATCTGCTGCTCGAGCGCCGCAAGCTGGGCGTCCGGTGAGTCGGTTGTCGAGCCGCCGCCGAGGGACGCAAACGCCACGATGCCGATTGTGATGCCCACGATGACTGCTGTCAGCGAGTAGCGTAGAGCGCTACCAAAACGGCGCGCGGGAGCGGGCGTGGTGCTGGACGCGGCCTCAAGCAGCCGGCGCCGGGCGTTGACCCAGAACGTCAGTCGTGGCGGGGGAACGTCACGCAGCGCCTCCTGGGCGGCAGCGCCGGCAAGGTTGAGGAACCGTGTCCGCTCCTGCAGGATGAAATTCGGGTCAGGCTCGCGCGTCAGCGCCAGCTTCACGTCGCGTCCGGCGGCGAACATCAACTGCTCGCGTGCCTGGTGACGGAACTCGTCACTGGGGCTGGTGGCGTACGCGATACGCAATGACAGCGCATGGCGCAGCATGGGCTCCAGCTCCCCGCGTCGATCCGGATAGGCGGAGAGGCACTCATCCGGCGTCAAACCGGCCTCGTAGCCATCCAGGCAGTCCTGCAGCATCTGTTCGATGCGCGCCTTGTTCATGATTGCTTCTGCACCAGCTCGGGGTACTTGGGAGACATCAGGACCTGAAGGCGCTGCATTCCCTTGTGCTGGAGCACTTTGACGTTGTTTTCTTGCTTGCCGAGTGCTTTCGCGGTGTCGGCGACAGAGAGTCCGGAGGCGAAGCGGAGAATGATCACCTCGCGTTGGGCCTCGGGTAGGAGTTCGACGGCCTTGCGCAGGTCCTCGAGCGCCAGTTGGCGTTCGGCGTTCGCCACCGGATCGTTGAGTGAGCCGCGGTCGAGAATCTCCTCTGGCAGTTCGGTGTCGTTTGCTCTGCGACCGTTACGGCGCGCGAAGCTGATCACCTCGTTGTGGGAGATACGCATAAGCCAGGCGGCGAACGGGACCTTGCGCCATTGGTATCGGGGCAGGCCGTTGAGCATCTTGATGAAGATCTCGCCGACCACGTCCTCCGCATCCTGTACGTTGCCGAGGCGCGCCAGAGCGTAACGGTAGACCTGGTTGATGTGCGCATCGTAAAGCGAGCCGAGCGCGTCGAGGTCGCCGGCTTGGGCGGCCGCAACGACTTGACGCTGTGGCTCCCAGTCAGTGCTGGTATCAGCTTTGGAGAAGGTTCTCGTCATCCTGTTACCGGGAAGTGGAAAACGAGCCAATGATATCCCGCCCTTATGCCCGACGTCCAACGCAGACGCACAAACCAAGCCTCTAGCCTGAGGCTTCTACACATAAGAACGGCTCGTCAGTTCAAAAGGTTAATTCGGATCGCCGGCGTCGGAAGTCGGGGAAGCCCTGCTTTCAGATGCCTACATAGCAGGCTACTATGCACCAGTATGCGTGTATTTGTCACCGGTGGCGCCGGGTTCATCGGCAGTCATGTCAGTAGTGTTCTGCTCAATGGGGGCCACGAGGTTACCGTCTTCGACAACCTCTCGACCGGCCATCGCGAGTTGGTGCCGCGAGGCGCGGTTTTCCTGAAGGATGACCTCAAGAACCAGGCACGCCTTGCGGGGCGGCTTGCAGGCCACGACATCGTGATTCACCTTGCGGCGATGGTTGCCGTTCCGACCTCCGTCCAACATCCCGTTGAGTTCGCCGAAAACAACGTCGTCAATACGGTTCGCCTATTGGAGGCGATGCGTCAGGCCGGTGTCCGACGCATCGTTTTTTCGTCATCGGCGACGGTCTATGGCCAGCCGCGCAGCCTGCCGTTGAGTGAGGACGACCCCCTGGGCGTGCAGTCCAATCCGTACGGCGCCACGAAGGTGTCGGCAGAAGCGTTTGTTGCCGCCTACCAGCGCCTGCATGGTTTCGATTCGACGATTCTGCGCTACTTCAACCCCTACGGGCCGAACGAACTTTGCGAACCGGAAACACACCTCATACCCAACGTGATCAAGGCGGCATTGGCCGACGACCCGGTGCCAATTTACTGGAAGGGCGAGCAGGTCCGCGACTACATCTATGTTGAAGACTTGGCGAGGGCGCATGCAGCGGTTCTAACCGAGACCGGCCTCAGCTACTTCAACATCGGCTCCGAGAAGGGAATCAAGGTCAAGGATGTCCTGCAAGCCGTCACCGACATCCTCGGCCGCCCGCTGCGAATCAACGACCTCGGTGAGCGACCCGGCGATGTGTCGGCTCTCTACGCCTCCTCTGAGCGACTGAACAAAGCGACCGGTTGGCGGGCAGAGGTCAGCCTCGAAGAGGGCCTGAGACGGACCGTTGAGTACTTCCGGGGACGAATCGAGGTTGAGGCTGCGGCGAAGGTCAAGGACGGTCGCGACCGCGGCTGACCCAGTGGAGCAGCTCAAGGAAGAGACGTTTGAACCCATCCGGCTGCTGCTCGCAGCAGTTGGCGGCCTGAGCGACGAACAGGGCAACCTGCGTCCCGGCGGTACTCTACCGAGCATCGCCTTCCACGTCTGGCACAGCGCGCGCTGGGCTGATTACGATTGTGAGATCTACGGTGGCGTGGATCAGGTGTGGCTCAGTGAGGGCTTCGCGGAGCGCTGGAATCTGCAAGGCATCGATTTGAGTGACGGCGGTACGGGGACCGGCCTTGGCGACGAGGAGACTGCCGCGTTACAGCTACCCGGTCGGGACGAGCTGCTGGCCTACGCCTCGGCGGCGTTCCGGCTGCTGCAGGAGACGGTCGCGGGCCTGGACGACACACAGTTGGCGTCGAAGGTCGATGCCCGAGACGGCACGCATCGCAGCGTTCAGGCGCTTCTCTTTATGCATCTCACGCATGTCAACCGCCATCTCGGGATGGTAGAGGCGATCAAAGGGCTGCAAGGCATGCGAGGCACAGCTACTCGCTGAGGCGCGGGCTGAGTCTACCGAGCAGTCCTGGGAAGACTAGACGTGCTGCAGGTGTGTCGCCGCCTCGGGGAGCATGCCTTCCAGGACGTGTTCTAGCGCCATCGAATGCGCGCAGGTGCCGTGCCCTTCGAAGAACTCGCAGGTGCAGTGCCACTTCTCACCTGCAAGCGTGACTTCGTGGTCGTCGTTTTCGCCGTGGAAGTGGACGCTGAGAGCGCTGAACCGCATGCGGTCGCGCTCCTGGGCATAGCGCTTCGCCTTTTCGATCTTGCCTATGACGCTTGAGTTCACAGAGGCCTCCCTAAAACAAGAAGCACCCGGCGGTCTTGCCGAGTGCCCACATCCCTCAAATCCCTCCGACGGTCATGACAAAGGAATTATCGGCCGCTACCCAAGAGATGTCTAGATGCTTTCGATATCAGATTTAAGGAGTTGCCCTAACTAACTCTCGTAGCGCTTGAAGACCAGACAGGCATTCTGTCCACCGAAGCCGAAGCTGTTCTTCAGCACAGCACGGACGCTGTCGACTTTGCGCGATTGGTTCGGCACGTAGTCGAGATCGCAGTCCGAGTCTTGGCTCTCATAGTTGATCGTCGGCGGGATGATGCCCGTCTCGATCGCCTTGAGGCAGGCCACCGACTCGATGGCACCGGAGGCTCCCAGCGTGTGGCCGATCATCGACTTCGTTGAGCTGATCGGCAGGCTGTAAGCGCGCTCACCGAAGACCCCCTTGATCGCGAATGTCTCCGACGCGTCGTTTGCCTGCGTCGATGTGCCATGGGCGTTGATGTAGTCGATGTCGTCCGGTGTTAGCCCCGCGTCTTCGATCGCCTCGTTCATCGCCCGCTGGGCGCCTTCTCCGTCAACGCACGGCGCGACGACGTGGTAGGCATCGGAGGTGGCGCCATAGCCTGCGAGCTCTGCCAGGATACGGGCGCCGCGCTGCTCGGCGTGCTCCAGCGATTCGAGGACGAAGAGGGCCGCGCCCTCGGCGCAGACGAAGCCGTCGCGGTCCTTGTCGAACGGCCGGGATGCCTTCATCGGCTCGTCCGTGCGAGTCGACAGAGCGCGCATGATGTGGAAGGCCGCGAGTCCTAGCTCGCAGATGCCGGCCTCGCCGCCGCCCGCGACCATCACATCGGTGCGGCCGAGACGGATGATGTCGAGGGCGTCACCGAGCGCCTGCGTGCTGGCGGCGCACGCGGTGGTGACGGTGTTGTTGTAGCCACGCAGGTGGAACTGCATTCCGACCTGCGCAGCGGCGATGTTGGGCAGGATCTTTGACATGTAGAAGGGATCGAGCCGGTTGCCGCCCTTGGTCATGATCGTGCGCATTGCGTCGTCTGTCTCCGGGTAGCCGCCGTTGCCGTTGCCTAGCAGCACGCCAATACGGGTGGTGTCTTCTTTATCCAGATTGATCTCGGAATCTTCGATCGCCATGCGGGCTGCGGCGACGGAGAGCTGACTGAAGCGGGCCATGCGCCGCGCTTCTTTGCGGTCCATGTAGTCCTGCGGGTCGAAGTTGCGTACCTCGCCGTCAACCTTGACGGGGTATGCGCTGTTGTCGAACAGCGTTATCCAATCGATGCCTGAGCGACCCTCGACGCAGCCCTGCCAGAACTCATCGACGCTGTTGCCGAGGGGCGTCAGGGCGCCCATCCCGGTAATCACGACTCGACGGCCGTTCTTCAGATTCGCTGGCATGTTGCCTCCGTTGGCGCCCGCGGTTTCAAACCGGTGGGTCGCGCTCCAGGCCCAGGATATGCGCTCTTGCCTCGCCCGCGAGGGCTATCGAACCGAGGATAACAACCGCGTCCGACCCAGTCGAGAGGGTGCTCGCCATGTCGATGGCGGCGCCAAGCTTTGGCTCGACGTATGTCTCAAGACCCAAACCGCGAAAGACCTGCGCAACGGCCTCCGCCGGCAACGCTCTCGGATGGTCGGCCCTTGTCGCGATGACGCGCATCGCAGCGGGTTCGATCGCGGAGGCGAGGCCTTCGAGGTCCTTGTCGCCCATGACGCCAATGACCAGCGTCGCGCGGTCGACGCGCAGGTATTCGAGCAGCGTATCGCGGAGGCGTCGCGCGGAGTCGGCGGTATGAGCGGAGTCGACGATGACCAGAGGCCGCCGCTTGAGGACCTCGATGCGCCCCGGCCATTTCACGGCTTCCAGCCCCTGCTTCACCGCCTCCTCGCTCACCTCGACGCCGCTCTTCGCCAGCGCTTCTACTGCCAGGACCGCCGTCGCCGCGTTGTCGAGCTGGTGCTTGCCCAGCAGCGGCAGCTTGGCCTGGTAGCCGTGCTTTGGCGTGCGCAGGCGGAAGCTCTGGTTCTCGCTGCCCGCGCTGTCCCGTCGCAGGTTGCAGACCAGCGCGACTTCCGTCAGGGCGGAGCCCTTCTCCGCCGCCACCTCGCGGATCACGTCCGCGGCGGATTCGCGTTGCGGCGCCATGATCGTGGGGCAGCCCGCGACGATG
>DASTLN010000054.1:0-3544 GCA_035714925.1 Dehalococcoidia bacterium
AGATCGAGATCGAGATAGGCCAGGGCGATGATGGTCTCGGGGTGGTCAGTGAGATACTTCTCGAGCGTCTCCATGCAGTCGCCCTTCACCAGTTCATACTTCTTGATGTGCGAGAGGGGGCTCTCGCTCTCGTGGTAATCCAGGACCTGCGCGAGATATTTGTCGTAGTCCTCGCCGACCTGCAGCGCCCCGACCTTGATGATTTCGTCTTTCCCGTCTTTCTCGGAAACGGATGGGAAGCCGGACCAGGTGTCGAAACCGATGATCTTCCGCATGTAGTTATACGGTTCGTAGATTCCCCGAAACGACGAGAACAAAGCGAGGTTGTGTCCCCAGCGCACGCCGAACTCCATCACCACGCCGTGGATGCCGACGATCTGCTTGTATAGCTCGTGGAAAAACAGGATCCGCGAAAGCGTCTGCCGGTTTGTGAATAGACCTAGGTTGCGGAGCAGCTCGTATGGAGGAATAGGCGCTTTACTGAATAACTCGTAGGCAACATCACGACTCGTGATTTCCTTGTCGGACGATTGCCCCTTCTTGATCATCTCCTGCACCTTATCCATGTGATCCCGCCTTTCCGATTGAGTGACGATGAAGCGACATTTGCCCCTTCGGGCTAACCTTGTTCTGCCTTTAGCCAGTCCTCGAAGCGCAGCATGCAGATGGCGTAGTCATTAAATTTGCCGTCGGCCCAGAACATCTCCTTGTAGACTCCGACGCGCTCGAAACGGAGCAATTTCAGCACCATCGCAGAAGCGTCATTGGTCAGGGCGTGTCCACCGCGCACGGTCTTGAGGTTGAGACGCAGGAAGGCCGCCTTCAGCAACAGCGCGGCGCTCTCGAACGCGTAGGTGCCCTTCCTAAACTCCTTCTCGCCGATGACGAACGAAAGATCGGCATATCGATGAACCCAGCTGATGTTGCTCAGGCTGCAGACGCCGATGTGCTTGTCGGATTTGATGTCGATGATCGACAGCAGCAGGCGCGAACGGCTGTTGAGGCAGCTGCGGTAAAAATCGAGCTGAGCCTCCACCGAGTTCGGCCAGTAGCGGTCGCCGATGTATTTGGTGACCTCTTCGTCACTGAACCATTCGTGCCACCGACCGGTGACGTCCTCCTCGGTGGGGTGGCGCAGATAGACTTGCTTGCCGACGATATAGGGGTTGCGCATGGCTCCAGGTCCTGTCATGAGGGGCTGCTCAGCGGGCGCCGCTCTTTTCCGCCAGCACGGCGAGAATCAGGCCGACGCTGATCATCTCGACGATCTGGTCGGCGGTGAACTGGACGCCGAGCTCCTCTTCAAGCGCCAGCATCAGCTTCATGTGACGCAGCGAGTCCCAGTTCGCTACTGTGTCCGGCGAGGTGTTCTCGTCGACCTCCTTCACCGGACATCCGAAGACACTGCTGACGATCCGGAATACCTGTTCGCGTACCGACGCCTGCATGTTGTGGGTTCTCCGTTACCTCAGTTGGGAATCGATCTGTTTGAAATAGGCCGGCCTCTGCCACGTCAGGCCGCCGAGGTCGACGCTGAACTTCATCAACGAGCCACCTTCACAACCAGTGCGCTTGAACCCGTGCTTTGGAAGGAACGACTCCACCTGCTGATTCTTCGCCGTGGGGATGTATTCGCCGACGACGCTGCCGAAGCCCTTGCGCTTCAGGAAGTCGAGGACTTCCATGAGGAAAACGTCCTCGACGCCGCGGCCGAGGGCTCTGCAAGACATGAGCAGCGTATCAATCACGGCCGAGCGACCTTGATACTTCAAGATGCACGTGCCGACGATGCCGACGTCGCCGAACGTGTCGGCGAGCCGGAGGCAGATGACGTCGGAGTTCTCGCCCCGCGCCAGCTTCTCAATGTCCGCCTCGGAATAGCGCCGCGTAGTCAAGTTGAACTGGTTGGTCTTCTGCGTCTGCTGTGCCGCACGCGGCACCGCGATGCCTTCTGCGAAGCGCAGCTCTACGCGCATCTCGAGTGAGCGATAGTACGCCTCGAGGTCCGTCGCCTCGGTCGCGAGCGCGTGGCGCTTCTTGTCAGCGGCGTACATCGCGCCGCGCTTCCGGTCCTCCTTGGACAACGTCAGCCCCTCGAACAGCCCGCACGACGCCAGGATCGCGCGGTAGTCGACGGCGCGCTCGGTCGGCAGCAGGATCACTTCGACCTCCGGCACCAGCGACCGGACCAGGTTGGCCTCGAATGCGCTGTCGTCGACGAACACTAGGCTGTCGAGGCCGATATTCAGTTCCCTGGCGATCTGCCGCAGGTTGGCCGCCTTGTCGAGCCAGTTGATCTGCGCCGCGGCGATGTGCTCGCGCTTGAGGAGCATCTCCGGGTGGCTGTCGAATACCTCCCAGACATCCTGCTCGTTGTTCTTCGAGCACAGGGCGAGCAGGATCCCCCGATGGTGGAGGTTGAGGATTTCCTGCTGGAATTCGCGGTATGCCGAGCCGGGATACGTAGCGCCAAGCTGGATGCCGCGCACCCCCTCTTCGCCGAGAACGCCACCCCACAGCGTGTTGTCGCAGTCGAGCACCAGGCATTTCTTGCTCTTGCCCATGCGCGGCCGGATGAACTTGAATGCCTCGCCCGCGAGTTCCTTGAGCCCCTCGCGCGAATAGGGCGCCTTGCCGATGTGCCAGTAGCGCGGGTCGTAGAACGCCTTCGCGCCAACCCGGGCCACGCAAGCATTTGTGTCCACGAGGTAGGCGTTCTTCGCGCTCTTGAGCTGTGCGCGAAGATACTCGTTCAGGGCGGCGATCACGCCGGCTTGCCCCACGCTGCTCTGCCCGTCGAGCACCCCAAGCGCGGGATAGACCGGGACCTCGAGGGCATGCCATAGGACGAGCGCGTCGGTCTGGCGTCGGATGCCCTGCAGCGATGCGGCGACGTATTTATGGACCGCCTCCACCTCCCCGGCGATCTCCTTCTCCGACGATGCGGCGTAGGCGCGCGCGATCCGCGGCGCCAGGGTCTGCAGGTACGCGAACACGAGAACGCAGTCGGTCTTGGTGTTGAAGAGGTTCGCGACCGCACCGAGGGAATCCTGCACCACGCTGTCATAGCCGCCGAGCACGACTTCAGCCCGATAGCCCATGCGCAGAGCCAGAAAGCGCAGGTACGGCTCGATCGATTCCACCATCACATTGCGCAGAACGACAATGCGCATGGTCGGCAGATCCGCTAGCTCGGCCTGTCCCAGCGCCTGCTGGATCTGCGCATAGGTCAGCTTCTCAACTTCGAGATAGGTGGCGCCAGCCGTGCTCATGTCATCACGACTCCCCCGCAAACGCGGATGTTCTGGCCGGAGATGTAGGCGGCTTCGTCGCTGAACAGGAACCGGACCGTTCCCGCGACGTCCTCGACGGCGCCGAGGCGGCGCAGCGGCGTGTGCATCTTCGTGGTCAGCTTGGTCTTCTCCGGCACGTCGGCGATGAGGTCGGTGCCCGTCATTCCCGGCGAAACGGTGTTGACGCGGATACCCTGCGGGCCGAACTCCGCCGCGAGGGACTTCGAGAAGCCGATCAGCGCCGATTTTGC
>DASTLN010000055.1:0-10260 GCA_035714925.1 Dehalococcoidia bacterium
GGCCCCTTCTGCGGGCTGTTAGTCACATCCAAACGAGCCGGAGGCAAGCTGAAATGAGCCGTTTGGCCCGTAGGGACCGTCCGAACGCCGCTTACGGCAATGCGCGATTCGACTTAGGCTCCTGTAGCAATCGCCTGCGTCGCCCAGGAGTGGAGTAGCCAGATCCATGATTCGCAGCCATCGACTTCTCCCGAGAGCAGCGGCTCCTCTTGCGCTGGTCACCACCGCGTGCGGTGATGAAGGCTCCTGGCGCCTGACGGTGGAGGAAATGGCAGCAGGACCCAGATCTGATCCGGCGACTTCGAGGTCATGCTTGGAAGGTGACCGCCAAATAGGCGTCAGCTGGCTCGTCGAGTCGGGCGACGCTGCCTCGCCGAGGCGGCTGGCGAGCCTCCATATGAGCCGCGGCCCGAACTCGCTGGCGCCACCCGGCGAGTTCACTTCTGTCTTCGAAGGCCAACCGCTTGAAGCAACGAGGCTCGAACTTGTCTGTGGAAGGTCCTTCGAGACCGCGGCGTCGGAGCGAGCCTTTTCGATAACCGTAGCAGTCGAATAGCCACGCATTCGTTGCGGAGCAAGGAGACACCAGATGACTCTAGAGCATCAAGACATAATTCGTAACACGCGGCGCCTTCGCAATGGCCGTCCCATACTCAGCGTCTACTTGGAAACCGAGGCCGGACTCGCGCTCCATCACGGCCACATCACTCAGCTGATGGATGTGCTGCGTGATCTGCGTCGGCGGGTCCCTGACGAGCAGCAGCAAGACCTGTCCGAGGAGATGGAGCGTGTCCTGGCTTTCGTGCGGGGCGATTACACCCCTACAGGCAGGACGCTAGTCGTGTTCAGCAGCAGGCCTCGCAGGCTCTTCCAAACGCTAAGCCTTCAACTGGCGCTTCGATCACAAGCCCGCTTTGCAGGCAAGCCGTATCTGCTGCCCATTGACCTCGCGCTGGATGACCACCCGCGCATCGCTATCGTGCACGTAGGCCAGGAGAAGACGAGACTGCTGACGGCCGTGCTTCACGAGATCGAGTCGGAACGACGAACTGAAGAACACGTGCCCGGTCGTCAGCGCCAGGGCGGCTGGTCCGCCTTTCGCTACCAGCGAGACCGTGAGCGTCACATAGACGAGCACTTCAAGGCGGTTGTCGACGATCTGAGCGATCTCCAGAAAACAACGCCCTTCAAGTGGCTAGTCCTTGCCGGGACCGATGAAGCGACGAGTGCCCTGACAAAGCTGCTCCCGAGGAGGCTGAAGGCTAAGCTCGCCGGCGCCTTCAATGAAGAGCATTTTGAGTCGAGCTCGACACTGACGAAACGGGCCTTTGAGCTGGCCGAGGAAGCCGAGCGGGCCGAGGAGCTGCAACTCACGACCCTGATCCTTGACCGGGCGTATGCGCGGGCTCCAGCAACGCTGGGCTGGGACACCACGCTGCGTGCTCTTGCCGAAGGCCGGGTGCATCAGCTTGCCATCTCGGCCGCGGAGCTGGGTTCGGCGCAAGCCGACCGTGCAGTCGAGCTGGGCTTCGAAAGCCGCGCACAGATTGAGGTGGTCCACGATGAAGCGGCGGAACTCCTTGCGCCGCACCGCGGCATCGGCGCACTGTTGCGCTACTGACCGGTGATGCGACGTCAGACCAGACTTCAGATGCCTTGCCGATGGAGCTTCGTCACCCAGCAATACGCGCTGACCGACCTCGTACCGGCTGCCTGAACCCACGGCGATTCGTACTTCCACGCGAACGCTCCCTACCATGCTTGGAGTCGGGACAATTGTTGGGTGTAAGCGCTCACCTGAGATGGGTCAAGAAGCCACTCTGCTCGTTTCGGCGCGAGATGATAACCAGCCGGCAATCCAGGTCATGGGAGTAGATTAGGGGGACTTGTTGAAGTTGGGATTCTACGGCGCCGCGGGGACCGTCACCGGGTCCAGGTTCCTTGTCGAGACTGACCGGTCCAGGGTGCTGCTGGACTGCGGCTTGTTCCAGGGGCTGAAAGAGTTGCGCCTGCTCAACTGGCAGCCCTCACCCTTTGACCCACGGAGCATTGATGCTGTTGTCCTGACGCACGCTCACATCGATCACTCAGGTTATCTGCCTCGCCTGGTCAAATCCGGATTCAATGGGCCCATCTACTGCACCGAGCCCACCGCCGCGCTGCTCGAGATTCTCCTCCTCGATTCCGCCAGGCTGCAGGAAGAGGACGCTGCCTACGCGAACCGCAAGGGCTTCAGCAAGCATCATCCAGCGCTGCCCCTCTACGACACTCGCGACGCTCAGCAATCACTCCGGCTGCTGAAGGCGGTCCCCTCCGGAGGACACGCCTCGGCCGCCGGCCTCGCGGTACGCCTCTACGAAGCGGGACACATCCTGGGCTCGTCGTTCGTGGGAGTCGACGAACCGCAGACCGGACATCACTTCATTTTCAGCGGCGACCTCGGCCGCTACGGCGCGCCGATGCATGCGGACCCGGCTCCCCTGCCAAACTGCGACACGCTGATCCTGGAATCGACTTACGGCAACCGTCTCCACCCGAACGAACCAATGGAAGACCAGATCAGCAAGGCTTTGGAGGCCACGCTATCGGGACACGGGATTGTGCTGATCCCGGCCTTCGCCGTCGCGCGTGCTCAGCTGCTTCTGCTCCTGATTCGGCGCCAGATGGACGCCGGGCGTCTGCCGCGCGTGCCCGTTCACCTCGACAGCCCTATGGCTAGCGATGTGACCCAACTCTATCGCCGCTACGCCGCGCGCGAAGGGCTGGAGATGGAGCGCCATGAACTGTACGGCAACTGGCTGACACTGCACCGCACAGTCGAGGAGTCGATGCGGCTCAACAACCTCAAGGGACCGCGAATCATCATCGCTTCGAGCGGGATGATGACTGGCGGACGAGTCTTGCACCACCTGCGCCGATTGCTGCCTGACCGCAACAACCTGATCGTGCTGGCCGGCTACCAGGCAGCAGGTACACGCGGGCGAAAGCTGGCAGATGGCGCCCGTTACATCCGCGTCTACGGCGGTGACGTGCCGGTTAGAGCCCGCCTCGTCCAGATCGAAGGCCTGTCCGCACACGCCGACGCGGACGACCTCGTCCACTGGGTCGGGACAGCAGACCGGCCGCCACGTACCACTTTCCTCGTCCACGGGGAGCCACCCGCCGCCGACGCGTTGAGCACGCGCCTGCGAGATGCCGGCCTCCACACCATCGTACCGGGATTGAACCAGCGATTTGAGATTGCGGAATCAGGGCATTGGCAAGAAGACCGAGGCTCCTAGGCTAATGGTTGCTCTTTCTGGCGTCGTCCAGGGACGCCACTTCATACCGCTGCACCGTACCTCTTCCGAGGTAACCCCTCACCTCGAATACTTCTGCGCCAAGCTTGGTGACGTCTCCCGCCGGAAAATACCCCCTTTGAGAGACGCGCGCGGCTGGCGTCGCGACTGAAACTCGTTGCATTCTGAAGGAGGCAACGACAATGTCAGAACTCTTCGCTCCAACCTACGGCCGCTACCACTCCCCGCTGGCCCGCATCTTCGCCCCGGTCGTGGCGATCAACACCTACGCCCGCATGATCTTCCTCGCTGCCATGTTCCCGCTCGGGCTCACCTACTTCGTCGTGCTCGTCGTAGCCGGCGCGGTGGGCGGCTCCCTGATCTGGACCTTCGTCGGCCCCGTCGTCCTCATCGTCGCGATGTTCCTCTCGCGTTGGGCCGGCGACCTCGAGGCATTCCTTGTCCACAACGTCTCGCAGGTCGACTTCCGACGCCCGCCAACGCGGCTGGAGCCCGGCTTGACCTGGCGTCAGCAGCTCACCACCCGCCTCATCGACCCTTCAACGTGGACTGGGCTTCTCTACCTCATGGTTCAGTTCCCCGTGGGCATCGGCATGTTCGTCGCCATCACAGTCCTCGGCGCAGTCTCCGGTACCTTCATCACGGCCCCCGTCGCCATCGCCTTCAACGACGAGTACGCCGCCGACTTCTGGACCGCGCTCGACACGCCCATCGAGGGCATGGCCCTCGTCCTCCCCGGTGTTCTGTGCTTCCTGGTTCTCATTCACTTCACGCTACTGGCCTCCGGCCTCCACGCCGGCTGGGCACGGCTGATGCTGGGCAGTCGAGCACGCGTGGCGCAGCAGCCGCAGCAGGACGGACCTCCGCCGTCGCCGGAACCACCGGCCACGCAGCCGGTTCCACCGCCGCCGGGTGCCGAAACGCTCGCCGCTGCGCCACTCACGCCGCCCGCGATCGCGCCTTCAACGCCAATCGTGGCCTTGCCCTCCCCACCGGCCGTCAATCCGGCAGCCGGGGACGTCGCAACCGCGGAGCCCCTCACGGCCCGCGAACGCGACGTCCTCGGCCTCCTCTCCTTCGGCTACTCCAACGCCGATATCGCCGAAACGCTGGTGCTCAGCGAGGGCACCGTAAAGACGCATGTCAAGCGCGTCCTCGGCAAGCTCGGCGTCCACAACCGCACAGAAGCGGCGCTCTATGCGCGTGACCACAACGTGACCTACTCACCGCCCGTTGAAGAAGCTCCTGTCGTACGCCTCACGCGACGCGCGCCCTGACGCCGCTCAAACGGCGCCTACCCAACGGAGCCTGACCATGACGCGGCCCTATGGACGCCTCGTTTTCACCGAACCAACCGACCTCATGAACTTCGAAGGCCCATCCACTGTCGGGACCGGCCAACGCCTGCGCCTGTACGAAGCGATGGAGCGCCTGGAGACCGTCACACCAGTAAAGCTCGCGATGGCGACCGACAACTCCGTCTGGTTCATCGACGGTTGGCTCCAGGCCCAGTCGCGCGCCGGATACATCGCCTTCGACCCGCAGACCGAACAGTACGCCCTCTTCTGCCGAACTCAGCGCGCCGCTTCCTGATGCATGTCCAGCCAGCCCGTATTCGCTCAGCTTCGTCGCGGGCACGACCTGGAGCGCTCTGAACCCAGGATCGCTATGCTTCCGGTGGACGCCGTCCCTAGACCGGAGCTGTACTGTGACCAGACTCGCCATCCTCAACGACTATCAGGACGCCGCGCGCGCCACTGCCGACTGGACCACCCTCCCACGCGACGTCGACATCACCGTGTTCCACGAGGCTCTGCCCGAGGACGAGGCCCAGCGCGCCATGGCCCTGGAGCCCTTCGACGTCATCTGCATGATGCGTGAGCGCACGCCGATGCCGCGCAGCCTGCTCGAGCGCCTGCCCAACCTCAAGCTCCTGACGACCACCGCCATGGTCAACCGCCAGACCGATATGGCTGCCGCCAGGGAGCTCGGTATCACGGTCTGCGGCAGCGGCGGCGCCGGCAACGGTACCGCCGAGCTCACCTGGGGCCTGATCATCGGCCTCGCCCGTCACATCAGCGCCGAGCATCAGAACATGCGCGAAGGCCGATGGCAGCTCACCCTTGGCGACGACCTCATCGGCCACACGTTGGGCCTGCTCGGCCTCGGCAACATCGGCGCCCGCGTCGCGAAGGTGGCGCAGGCCTTCGGCATGGACGTCATCGCCTGGAGCCAGAACCTTACCGAGGAACGCGCCCGCGAGGCCGGCGTCCGTCTCGTCTCGCGCCAAGACCTCTTCGCACAGGCCGACTACCTCAGCGTCCACGTCGTCCTGAGCGACCGCTCCCGCGGCCTCGTCAGCGCCCAGGACCTCGCCCGCATGAAGCGCACCGCCTACTTCATCAACACCTCGCGCGGCCCCATCGTGCACGAGGACGCGCTAATCGAAGCCCTCCAGGGACGGCGTATCGCCGGCGCCGGCCTCGACGTCTACGACATCGAGCCGCTGCCGAAGAACCACCCGCTGCTCGCGCTCGACAACGTCCTCTTGACGCCGCATCTCGGCTTTGTCACGCGCGACGCCTACGCAAAGTTCTACGGCGACACCGTCGAGAACGTCGCCGCCTTCCTCAACGGCAAGCCGATACGCGTGCTGAACGCCTGACCGGCGGTCGAGATGGAAAGCCCCGAGTCATTCCGGCGCCTTTTCACGCTGAGCGAATTGCTGGTAGGAGAATCACCTCTGGTCAGCGATACGTGGGCCCGCACATTGTGTCGCCCATCTTCATGTTCTCGTCCCTTCAACCAGAGAGACGAAAGGACTGCACTAAACCTTGCGCTACGTTGGCAAGAATTCTGAGGTTCTTCTATCGAGCATGAAGATAATTCGAGGCTACTTGCGTTCGATACAGATCACGGGAATCTCGCGCGGGTGCGCGCGCGCCGCGTGGTCGGTCAGGAACGGCCGCTGCGCCACGCATTGCGCCCACACTCGCTGCCGCTCTGCTCCGGTCGTCACAACGGCCTTCGCCGCGAACTTCTCCGTCCCCACCTCGACCTCGATATCCGGGTTCGCAACCAGGTTGTGGTACCAGTCGGGGTGGTGCGGCCCGCCGTTGCGCGACGCGAAGATGACGTGGCGGTCGCCGTCCTTCAGGAACATCAGCGGGTTCACCCGCCACTCGCCGCTCTTCGCGCCCTTGTGATGCAACAGCAGGAGATCTGTCCCGGCAAACCGCCCCTCGATCGCCTTGCCCTCGTTAGCGCGGAATTGCGTCACGACATCCCGGTTCATCTCGTGAATGTCAATCTCGCTCATGCGCCGATTCTAATCCCCGGCCTTTTACGTTGCACGCTGGCTGCTATGCTGCCTTCATGAACGCCGAGGTCGTCGAAGGTAGGACACTCGCCTACGTCCTGGTCAAACCGGATGGCTTCACGCCGGACGGCTCCTTCCCCCTGATCATCCTCCTGCACGGCTTTGGCGCCAGCATGTACGACCTGGCGTCCGTAGCCGGTGCGCTCAACCCCACGGGCTACGTCTACGCCTTCCCCAACGGCCCCTACGAAGTCGACCTCGGCATGTACGGCAGCGGCTACAGCTGGTCTGCCGACCGTCCCGGCGTCGTCCCGATCGAGAACGACAACATGACAATCGACGAGAAGCTCGACGTCTGTTTCGCTGAGATACTCGAAGCGACCGGCGCCGCGCCCGGCAACATCGTCCTCGGTGGCTTCTCCCAGGGCGCAGGAGTCACGCTTCGCTACGGTCTGCTACGCCCCGGGTCCTTCGCCGGGCTCGTCGTGCTTTCGGGCTTCTTCCGCGACGCCGGCACTGTCCGCGAACTCCTACCGGTCGAGCGCACCCAGCCCATCTTCATGGTCCACGGCCGCCAGGACCCCATGATCGCACTCGAGTCCGCGCGTGAGACAAGAGCCTTCCTCGAAGACAACGGCTACTCCCCGGAGTACCACGAGTACGACATGCCCCACACGATCAGCGAGGAGGTCCTCAAAGACCTCGCCCCCTGGCTAACAAAGACGCTGCCGCCCAGGGCCTCATAGCACCGCCGGATGCCTACCGCCGTCGTCACCGGAGCCTTCAGCTTCATCGGCAGCGCGGCCGCCCGCAGCCTCCTCGCCCGCGGCTACGCCGTGCGCAGCCTCACCAACCGAAGCGTACCGGTCAACGACCCCGGCGGTCCCGTCGAGGTCCACCCGCTCCAGTTCACGGACACCGCCGCCCTCGTTGATGCGATGCGGGGCGCGGACATCTTCGTCAACACGTACTGGGTGCGCTACCCATACGTCGGCACCGGCTTCGACACCGCCGTCGCTAACACCCGCGTCCTGCTCGATGCGGCTCGCGATGCCGGCATCCGGCGCTTCGTCCAAGTCAGCGTCAGCAACCCCTCGCTCGACTCGCCGCTCGACTACTACCGCGGCAAGGCCCAAACCGAAGCCCTTGTCCGCGACTCCGGCCTGTCCTACGCCATCGTCCGCCCAACACTCGTCGTCGGCCCCAATGACATCCTCATCAACAACGTGGCCTGGCTCTTGCGACGCTTCCCCGTCTTCGCCATGCCGGGCAACGGCCGCTACCGCGTGCAGCCCGTCACACTGGCCGACACCGGCGAAATTATCGCCGATAGCGCTATTGCAACCGAGGACATGATCGTCGACGCCGCCGGGCCGGAGATCGTCACCTTTGAGAAGCTGGTGCGCGCCACGGCGGCGGCGATCGGCCGTCCCGCGCGCATCGTGCACGTCCCGCCGTCGCTCGTACTCGCTGCTCTCAAAATGCTCAATCGCATGGTCGGCGAGGTGATCCTCTCCCGCCAGGAGCTCGACGGCCTGATGACCGAGCTCCTCGTCTCTCACGAACCGCCGCGCGGCCACCAGAGCGTGACAGAGTGGCTCAACGCCAACGCCGCGAGCGTCGGCAGCCGATACGCCTCAGAGATAGAGCGCCACGTTCGCAGGTCGAAGTAGCAGCGGCGCATCGACGCCGCTGCCGGTTAAACCTGCAGCGTCCTTTTCTCTAAGCGGCCCGTTGAGGCGCGGCAGCCTCTTGCCGTCACGCGGTGACCTAGACCGGCAGGCCCTCGTGGTCCAGGTGCACAATCGGCAACCCAACCCCTGACAGCGGCCCCTCGACCTTCGCTCGGTCGCCCACGATGACGATACTCAGCGCCTCGGGGTCGACGTGCGCCGTCGCGACGCGGTTCACGTCCGCCAGCGTCACTGCCTCGATCCGCGCCACCTGACTCGAGAAGTGGTCGTCCGGAAGCCCGAAGTGGACGATGTCAAGCAGGCGCCGCAACACCTGGCTGGGCGTCTCAAAGGTCGGTGGGAAGCTGCGCACCATCCCCTTCTGCGCCTTGTCGAACTCCTCCGCATCGATCGGCCGGCCGCCGACCAGGTCACGAAACTCCTTCATCGTCTCGTCCAGTGCTTCCCGCGTCACGTCTGTCTGGACCGCGCCGCCCGCCATGAACGTCGACACCGCGCGCCTCCAGTCGAACCGCGCCCGGTAGCCGTACGTATAGCCCTTGTCTTCGCGCAGGTTCATGTTGAGCCGGGCCGTGAACTGCCCGCCGAAGGCCATGTTCATCACCTGCAGGGCCTGGAAGTCCGGGTGGCTACGCGGCACGCCCACTTGCCCGGCAGCGATCACCGACTGCGCCGCCCCAGGCTTGTCGACCAGGTAGATCGTCGTCTTGCCGCGCTCGGCTGCCACGTCCAGCCCCGCCGAGGCGTCTGCATCCGTCGCCCAGCCGCCGAACCCAGCCTCCAACTCCTTCGCCACCGTGTCCGTGTCCACGTCCCCCACAACGAGGAACGTCGGGCGGCTGGCCAAAAACTGGCGCTTGTGCTGCGCTATCGCGTCCGTTTGCCGCATGGCTTCGACCGGGCCCTCGCGCCCGCTGATCGGGTGGCCGTGCGGCGTCTCGCGTCCATAGAGCAGCCCGTTCGACACGCGTTCCGCGATCGCGTTGGCGTCGTCACGCAAGCGCCGCAGGTCCGTGACGCGCTCGCGGCGCACGCGGTCGACCTCCCCCTCCGGGAAGGTCGGATTCGCGACCACGTCAGTCAGCAGCTCCAGCGCGTGCGGCCAATGGCGCGTCAGCGCCTCCGTCGACACGAAGGCATTCTCGCGGTCGATACCGATGTTCGGGTGCGCCGCGATGAAGTCAGCCTCTTCGGCGATCTGCGTGCTGCTGCGCGTCTTCGTCCCTTCGATAAGCAGCCGCCCCATGAAGGAGCTCAGTCCGGGCGCCTCCGCCGGGTCGCTGACTGCGCCGCCCGGGAAGTAGACGCCCGCGGCGACCAGAGGCACCTCGTGCTTCTCGACCACGAGCAGGTCCAACCCGCCCGCGATCTTCAACCGCTGCGGCGTCGGCGGCTCGAAACGCCGCTGCCTGCCCGGCCCCGGCTTCACGTACCGGTCGATCTCAATTCCAGACTGCGACACCTGCTCCTTCGGATTAATCACCAGCCGCACGCGGCCTTTCGTCAGGTATTGCTTCGCCACGCGCTGCACGTCCTCCGGCGTCACCTGCTGGTAGCGCTCGAAGTCCGTGTTCAGCTGCCCCGGGTCGCCGGTGAAGACGTTGTAGTAGTTCAGCAGGTCGGCCCGGCCGCCGAAACCGCCCACGCTCTCCATCTGACGCACGTAATGCGCTTCGAGGCTGTTGATCGCGCGCTGCACCTCCTCCGGCTGCGGCGGCTCGTTCTGTAGTCGTTCAACCTGCTCCAGCAGGCAAGCCTCAACTTCGTCGAGCTTCGCCTCCGGCGCCAGCGTCGCGTCGATGCGCAGCTCCCCAGCGATCTCCATCGCGTGGTAGTACGCCTCGGACGACCGCGCGATCTGCTTGTCGTAAACCAGCGTGTGGTACAGGCGTGAGCTGCGTCCCTCACCCAGCACCGCCATCAGCACGTCCAGCGCCGCCTCATCCGC
>DASTLN010000056.1:0-2645 GCA_035714925.1 Dehalococcoidia bacterium
CATCGCAGGGCCTGTTTGCTAATTTTAGATAGCAATTAGCACTCGGCGAGTGAGAGTGCTAAAGAGAGTCAAAATGCTTACTGACCGCCGTTCCACTCTTCTGAACCTGATTGTCGAAGAGTACGTAGACACGGCTCTTCCAGTCGGTTCCAAGTACATCGTGTCGAAGCACGACATGCCGGTCTCTTCCGCGACGGTGAGGGCGGAGATGGCGCGTCTCGAAGACGAGGGTTACATCAGCCAGCCCCACACGTCTGCAGGCCGCGTGCCGTCCGACAAGGGCTACCGCTACTACGTCGAGAGCTTGATGGCGGAAGAGGCGCTTGGTTGGGAGGAACGGGAGACGATTCGTCACCAGTTCCACCAGACAGAGCGCGCCATGGAGCAATGGTTCCAGCTCGCCGCCGCGGTCCTGGCGCATTCGGTCAGCAACTTCGCCGTTGTGACCTCGCCGCATAGCACCGAGACGCGGCTGCGGCACGTCCAGCTTGTGCCGCTGCACGAGCTGAGCGCGCTCTGCGTGGTGGTGCTGAACGAGGCGCGGATCCGTCAGCAGGTGCTGGCTTTCCGCGACCCGGTTAACGAAGAGATGCTCCTGACGGCTTCGAACCGGATCAATCATCAATTCAGCGGCCTGACGCAGGATGAGCTGGAGCGCCTCCCGGAGCCCGCCTCCGAAGTCGATGGCGTTGTCTCCCGAGCCGTTATCGAGCTAATGGATGAGGAATCCCTGGCGCTGGGCGACGTCTTCCGCGACGGCGTGCGCGAGGTCCTGTCGCAGCCGGAGTTTTCGCGCTCCGACCGTATGCTGGACATCATCGATGTCCTCGAGCAGCGCACGCTTTCGAGCGCGATACCGATCCGGCAGCTTGGCGCGGACGGAATCAGCGTCGTCATCGGCAGCGAAAACAACAACGAATCGTTGCGAGACTGCAGCGTAGTGCTGGCGCGGTACGGTAACATCGGCGGCCCCACAGGCGTGGTGGCGGTGCTGGGTCCGACGCGAATGCGTTACTCACGCACCATTCCAACGGTGCGTTACCTGGCGACCCTGCTCGGCGACATGATGTCGCAGATATAGGCGCTTCCTAAAGTAGTTCAGCCGGCCTGGAGGAGACGGAGCTATGTCCGTGCGAGAAGACGAAGAGCCACCGCGATTCATTGATCGCCGCACCTCCCAGAAGCCCGTGCCGGAAGGCGACAGCTCGGAGGCCAAGCCGAAGGATGACGAGACGGTGGGGAACAAGGAGTCCATGACGCAGGAGGGCACTGGAACGCTGGAAGAGCAGCTGACACGGGAAAAGGAACGCGCCGAGTCTTACTACGCGTCGTGGCAGCGCGCCGCCGCTGACTACCAGAACTTCAAGCGCCGCGTCGAACAGGAGCGCTCCGAGTTCACGCAAATCGCCAACGCATCGCTGATCTTCAATTTGCTCCCGATCGTCGATGACCTGGAGCGTGCGCTGGACAACGTCGACGCGCACCTTGCGGGGCTAACCTGGCTGGACGGCGTGAGGCTGATCCACCGCAAGTTCGAGGCGCTGCTCGAGATGAACGGCGTGGCCGAAATCCCGGCAGACGGCCAGGACTTCGACCCCAACGTCCACGAAGCCGTGATGTACGCAGAAGGCGAGGCGGGCAAGGTCCTCAACGTGGCGCAGAAGGGTTACACGCTCGGCGGCCGCGTATTGCGCCCGGCGATGGTTGTCGTCGGTGGCAAGCAACCGGATGGAGGGGGGGAGGCTCAGGCCTGAGGCGATGCCGATTTTCAGCAGCAAACGACCGAGTTTAGACGGACTGACTCACGAGGAAGAGAAGCGCCGCGACGCCCTGAACCCTGAGGTGCTGAAGCGCTCGGGGGAGAAGGGCGTGGTCGGGCAGGCCCCCGCGGCGGTGACCGTTCTGCGCGAGAAGATGGCGGCTGAACCGGCCGAACGGCTGTGGCCGCTCTTGCTGGGCAGCCAGATGATGAGCATGCGGCGTTTCGGTCAGGCCATCGATGCGTTCGAGGAGGCGGTGGCTCGCGACGACAGCGAGGTGCGCAGCCACTACGGAGCGGGGATGGCCTGCTACAGGGCCGCCGAGTACAAGCAGGAATACGGTGACGCTGCAACTGAGGATGTTGCGCCGCAAGAATTGACGGTTGAGAACCTCTACCAGGAGGCGTTACGACACTTCCGGCGGGCGATGGATATCACGCCGGACAAGAAAGAACGGGACGAGCTCGCTTCAGCCGCGGCAACCGTCGAGCGGGCGGTGGCCCGCAAGCGGGGTCGGATTTAGCGAGACTGCACTTGAAGGGTTTGGGGCTGCTGCGACACGGCCTCAGGGAGGCAACAGAAGATGGCTAAAGTAATCGGAATAGACCTGGGTACGACGAACTCCTGCGTTGCAGTGATGGAGGCCGGTGAGCCGGTCGTCATTGCTAACGTCGAAGGCGGGCGCACGACGCCGTCCGTCGTCGCCTTCTCGAAGACCGGCGAACGCCTCGTCGGCCAGGTGGCGAAGCGCCAGGCGATCACCAACCCGGACAGCACGATCTACTCGATCAAGCGCCTCATGGGCCGCAAGTTCGATGCAGCCGAGGTTGAGAAGGACACGAAGCTCTTGTCCTACAAGGTCGTCAACGGCTCGAACGGCGACGC
>DASTLN010000057.1:0-3428 GCA_035714925.1 Dehalococcoidia bacterium
AGCCAATTCCCGAGGTGGTTCAACGAAACTCCCTGAAGCGGGAAGTGCAGAGGGCTTAGCCCTCTTTGCCGGGGGTTTGGGGGTGTCCCCCAACTCCCCAAATGGGGCGGGGGCGGAGCATCGCGACAGCGCTGCGCAGCAAGCGTGGCAATTGTCGTTTCACGCCACATTGGAAGAGTACCGCTGGGCCCACGCTCAACCCCGAAATTGACCCTCACGCCCTCACTCGCTACCATCAATCCTCAATGAACAAACGTAAACGCGTCGCATGGGCGAAGCACCGCAAGGCCAAGAAGAAGGCCGAAGCGAAGAAGATCGCCGAGAAGGCAGCGGGCGCCACCACCGGCCGCGCGTCTGCAGCGGCAGCTTCAGCCGCCGCCAGCTGACCCCTCGTTCAGCCTGATCAGACCTGCAGGCGTCGGCTCAAAGCCGCACGCCGCGTAAAACGGCGCCAGCTCCGGCGCGTAATCGACGTGCAGCCACTCGCAGCCCGCTTCGGCTGACGCGACCCGAGCGAGCCGCGCCAGCTCGGTCCCGATTCCCTGCTCTCGATACTTCGGATCTACCCGCGGGTCCAGCAGGAACGCATGGTCGCGCCCGTCCCACGCCACGTTCACAAAGCCCACCAGCACGTCACCGGCATACGCCCCGATATAGACAAGGCTGCGCGCCAGCACGGGCTGCCAGTCGCTCGTATCTGGCGCCGTCTGCCACGAAGGCCACCCCACGCTGAACAACGCATTCAGCGCATCGTTCGTCAGCGCCGGCCTCAGCCGGTACTCAATGCCCTTCGCGTTAGCCGTCAACTTGCCAGATTGCTCGATCGCCAGATTGCCTCACCGCTCCGTCTCACTCGAGGACGCCTGTGCCCCTCTATGCCCGTATGCCCGTATGCCCCGCTTACACCGCCAGCACGTACCCCTTGCCCCGCCGCGACCGCACCGCGTTCGCCAGCCCCACCTGCGCCAGCTTCAAGCGCAGATTGCGCATGTGCGCCCGCAGCAACGACAGGTTGCGCGACCAGTCGCCGGCGCCCCAGAGCGCCTCCATTGCCTCGTCCAGCAACACGACACCGCCGCGACGCCCAAGCAACGTCTCGAGCAGCTGATACTCGCTGCGCGTCAGCGCCACCTCACGCCCGTTAGCCCGCGCCACGCGCCGTCCCGGCTCCAGGGTCAGCGACGCCGGCTCGGGCGTCTCACGCGTGACTGTGCGTACTGTGTCGGCCACGCCGCGCGCCGTCACCGGCAGCTCCAGCGTGGCCGCAAGCGCCGGCGAATCCACGCCGAGCCCGATCAGGCGCCCCGCGTAGTCGGCAGCGCCTGCTCTGACCGCATCGCGCCCCAGCTGCGACCCGTCCACCAGCACCGCATCGCCCCGCAACCGCGAGCCGATTTCGAGCAGCTCCAACGCCCGCGTAATCTCCACCGTCGCGTGTCCCGCGCCGCTCAGCGACTGCTCGCAAAGCCGGCGCAGCGCGCTATCGCCTATCGCCAGAAGTACGGTTGCCATAACAGCACTCTTGTTCGCATACCCTACGAGCGATACAATAGTCGCCTGAACCAATTCTGGCTAGACACCACTAGACCCCGAGTAACGTTTTGCCCCTAGACGCCATCGTCGTCCGCGGCGCGCGAGAGCACAACCTCAAGAACATTGACGTCACGATCCCGCGCGACAAGCTGGTCGTGATCACCGGCCTCTCCGGCTCCGGGAAGTCGTCGCTCGCCTTCGACACGATCTACGCCGAGGGCCAGCGACGTTATGTCGAGTCCCTGTCCGCCTACGCCCGCCAGTTCCTCGGCCAGATGGAAAAACCGGACGTCGACCTCATCGAAGGCCTCTCGCCCGCCATTTCGATCGACCAGAAGGGCGCCTCCCGCAACCCGCGCTCTACCGTCGGCACCGTCACCGAGATCTACGACTACCTGCGCCTGCTCTACGCGCGCGCCGGGCGCCCGCATTGCCCCAACTGCGGCCGCCCCATCGCGGCCCAGACCGTGCAGCAGATCGTCGACTCCATCCTCGATCTGCCGCAGGGCAAGCGCCTCATGATCCTCGCCCCCGTCATCGCTGACCGCAAAGGCGAGCACCTCGGCGTCTTCGAGGATGCTCGCGGCGCCGGTTTCGTCCGCGTCCGAGTCAACGGCGAGGTCCATGACCTCGATGAGGACATCGCGCTCGACCGCTACAAGAACCACACGATCGAGATCGTCGTCGACCGCCTCATCACCGAGGGACGCGCATCATCTAACGGCTCCTCGCATCCCCAGAACGGCGCCGGCGAAGAAGCCGACCCCTCGTCGGCCTCGTCAACCTCCCGCCTCGCCGACTCCGTCGAGACCGCGCTCAAGCTCGCCGGCGGCGTCATCCGCGTCGCCATCGAGGATGAGGAGGAGCGCCTCTACTCGGAGCACCTCTCCTGCGCCCACTGCGGCCTGTCCTTCGGCGAGCTCGCGCCGCGCAACTTCAGCTTCAATAGCCCCCACGGCGCCTGCCCCGACTGCACCGGCCTCGGCGTCAAGATGGAGATCGACCCCGACCTCGTCATGCCCAACAAAGACCTGACGCTGCAGGAAGGCGCCATCATCCCCTGGTCGCGCGCCTCCATGAGCGGCACCTGGTACTTCCGCATCCTCGAAGGCGCCGCCGCCAAGCATGGCTTCCGCACCGACGTCCCCGTCCGCGAGTTGACCAAGAAGCAGCTTGACGTCGTCCTCTACGGTGACCCCAACAAAGTCACCGTCACGTATAACAGCTCTCACGGCCACACAAACAAATGGGAGACGCGCTACGAAGGCGTCATCAGCAACCTCTCGCGCCGCTACAAGGAGACCGACTCCGACTACATGCGCCAGGAGTTCGAGCGCTATATGGCGAGCGTGCCCTGCCCGACCTGCAAGGGCGCCCGCCTCAAGCCCGAGTCCCGAGCCGTCACCGTCGGCGCCCGCAACATCACCGAGGCCACGGCGCTCAGCATCATCGACGCTCAGCAGTGGTTCGCCGGTCTCGCCGCCGACGACACGCCCTTAAACGCCCGCGAGCAGGCCATCGCCTACCAGATCCTCAAGGAGATCCGCGCCCGCCTCGACTTCCTCGTCGAAGTCGGCCTCGACTACATCACGCTCGACCGCGGCACGGCGACGCTCTCGGGCGGCGAGGCGCAGCGCATCCGGCTCGCCACCCAGATCGGCTCCGGCCTGATGGGCGTTCTCTACGTCTGCGACGAGCCGACGATCGGACTGCATCCCGCCGACGACGCCCGCCTCATCCGCACACTCGAGCGCCTGCGCGACCTCGGCAACACGGTCATCATCGTCGAGCACGACGAATCGATGATGCGCGCCGCCGACTACCTCATCGACATGGGTCCCGGCGCCGGCGCCCATGGCGGCGAGGTCGTCTCGACCGGCACGCCCGCCCAGGTC
>DASTLN010000058.1:0-29258 GCA_035714925.1 Dehalococcoidia bacterium
ACGTAGACGTTCTCGTCCCCGTCGATGACGACGTTGTGCGGCACCTGGAACTCGCCCGGGTCCACGCCGGGCGCGCCCCACGAGACGATGTGCTTCCCTTCCGACGTGTAGCGATGCACCCGGCTGTTGCCGTAGCCATCCGTGACGTAGACGTCGCCGGTGTTGGGCGAGATCGCCATGTTGGTCGGGCGGTTGAACGGCTTGCCGCTCCACTTCTCCGCTTCCTGCCCCTCGATGCCCACCGTCATGACCAGCTTGCCTTCGGGCGTGTACTTCTTGATGCAGTGCTGGTTGTCGTTCACGGTCCAGATGAAGTCATCCGGGCTGGCGTGGATGCCGTGTGCCCGCGCGTCGAACTCACCCTCGCCCCAGGACCGGACGAAGTTGCCAGCCTTGTCCAGGACGATGACCGGGTGCGGCCCGCGGTTGAGCACGTACACGTTGTCCTTCGAGTCGACCGTCACGCCCGACGCGTCGGGAAACTCGTAGCCTTCGGGGAACTTGCCCCAGCCTTCCTCCGTCTCGTAGCGAAATCGGCCTTCACCAATTGCCTCAGGCATCTTTACACCTCTTTCCTTGTTGCCCCATCCAGCCCTCTTTGTGAGTCCGGGGCGCCATCTCTCCTCGCAGCGTTAACCGGGTCTAGAGCCCCAGGTCTCTCAGGTTGCCGACACCCCTGCGGTACTCGCGCGGCCAGGGCACCGCCTCGGGGCAGCCCAGCGCCTCTGCCGCCCGCAGGCCGAAGTAGGGGTCGCGCATGAAGGCCCTCGAGACCGAGATCAGGTCCGACGTGCCGCTCTCGATGACCTGGTTCGCCATCTCCGGCGTCGTAATCAGCCCGACCGTGCAGATCGGCGCGTCGATTGCCTTCTTCACTTCGATCGCGAACGGGAGGATGTAGCCGGTGACGTCGCCGCTTCAAGCTCCGGCCTGTCACCCGCCCCCGACGAAACGTCGATCACGTCCACGCCGATGCCCACAAGCGCCTTCGACAGGCGGATCATCTCTTCGAGCTGCCAGCCGTCCTCGACCCAATCGGTCGCCGACAACCTGACGAAGAGCGGCTTCTCGTCGGGCCAGTTGCGGCGGATCTCCTGCGACGCCTCCAGGGTGAACCGCACCCGGTTCTGCCACGCGCCGCCGTATTCGTCTTTGCGGACGTTGGACCGCGGCGAGAGGAACTGGTGCAGCAGGTAGCCATGACACGAATGCAGCTCGACGACGTCAAAGCCAAAGCGATCGGCGCGAGCGGCCGCCTCGCCGTACGCTTTTACCAGGCGCGCGATGTCATCCGGCGTCATCTCCCGCGGCTCCGGGTAGCGTTCGCCGGCGCGTAGCGGGCTCGGGCCCATCGGCACCCAGCCACCGTCCTCAACCGCCAGCGGCCCTTGCTTGACTCGGTCCGTGCTGGTGCGCCGCCCGCCGTGGAATAGCTGCAAGCCCACCTTCGCGCCGCGGCTCTGCGCGAACCGGACGATCGGCGCAAACGCCTCGCCGTGTGCGTCGGACCAGCAACCGAGGTCCTCCAGGCAGGTGCGGCCTTCCGGCGAAACCGCGGCGGCCTCCGTCAGGATCAAACCAGCGCCGCCGATCGCATGGCTGCCGATGTGCGTCATGTGAAACGCCGTCGCGAGCCCTTCCAGCCCGTCGCAGGTGAAGAGGCTCGTCGGGCCGTTTACGAGGCGATTGCGGAACGTGACGCCTTTGATCGTTAGCGGCGTGAACAGCGCCGGTAGCTTCGCGTCCCCCGACGCCGGGTCCAACCCTGATGGTGCGTTCGATGTCATGTCCGGCAACTTTCCAGGTCTGCTACTTACGCGCCCTCGCGCACCACAGGGTTGATCAACGTACCGATGCCCGTGATCTCAATGCTCACCGTATCGCCGTGCTTGATGTTCTCAGGCACGCCGTCCGTGCCCAGCCACATGATGTCACCGGGATAGATCGTGTTGTACTTCGACACCTCGGAGATGAACGTCGCCGCCGAGAAGATCATGTCGTTGGTCTCGAAGTCCTCGACCAGCCGGTCGTTGACCCAGACCCTGGTGCGCATCCCGTCCAGGGCCACGTCCGTCACGATCCACGGGCCCATTGGCTTGAAGGTGTCCGTGTTCTTGCTGCGCCAGAAGGTGCGGTCCTGCGCCTGCCACGTTCGCTCGCTGACGTCGTTGCCGATCGTCCAGCCGAACACGGCGTCCAGCGCCTCTTCCTGCGACACGTTGCGGACCTGTTTGCCGAAGACGGCTACGAGCTCGCCCTCGTATTGCACTTCCTCGGAAGCATCCGCGGGAATCACGATCGCCTCGCCGTGTGCGATCAGCGCGTTGTTGGCTCGGTAGCCGATGTCGGCCTGCGCCGGGAACACGGGCTCGACGCCGCGCATCGCGGCCATTCTGCGCACGTGGTCGCGGTAGTTTATTCCTGCGCAGTAGAACGTTGAGGGCACCACTGGGACGAGTAGCTTTACGTCCGCCAACTGGTGCGTCCGCCCGGTTGCCTTGTGCATGCCCCAGGGCGTCCCTTCAACCTCCGAGACCTTTTCGCCCTCCACGATTCCGTACCGGGCCTCCCCGCCTGCCTCAAACCGGCACCAGATCATTGCTTACTCCCCTAGCTCGAACCGCTCCCCGTTCAGCGTGACCTTCAGCTCCACCGGCGTCGGCTTGCGCAGCGCCGCTATCGTGAAGCAGCTCGCTTCTGCGAGCTTCACCAGCTGCGTGACGCGCTCCGGAGGCTCGTCGCTGTCCAGCGACAGCTCCGTCGTTATCGAATCGGCAAACGCCTCGATGTCGCCCGCCAGGACCGAACCCTCCCGCGAGTACAAGCCATGTACTCGGACGCTGGCGTTGCGGAACTCGATCTTCAAACCCCGTGCAACCTGCACGAGCTGAGTCGCCAGTCAAAACCCGACCGCGATAGTGAAGTAGCTCAGCGGCGAGGGCGCCGTGTCCGTGCCGCCCAGCCGCGCGCCTTCGTCACAACGCACCGCGAATCCGCCGACGGTCCCGGTCTTGAGGTGGTCCTCCTGCAGCGTCACCTCGGCCAGGAAATACGGCCCCTGGCGCCCGTCGTCTCGCTGCGGCATCGCGTATTCGGGGTTTCGCGGCATCGGCGCCGGGATGTCATCCCATCGACTCGTCATGTCCACCTCCTGACGCCGCCAAGTATAGGCGGCAACAGCGGCTTGGTATGATGTCCGTCGTGGCGTTACGTAAACGAGGCCGCCGATGACTCCGCCCAGGGCCGTGCTCATCGCCCTCCTCGCCTTCGCGGCGATGTCCTCAGCAGGCTACGTGGCCGCAGACCTCGCTTTGCCTGGCGGCGACCGCTCGAGCGACAGTCAGACCTTCGTGGGCTCATCCATCGCTGGCAGCTCGTTGCAGGGCGCTCGGGAGCAGCAGGGCCGGACCCTCGCCGAAGTCACGGCCACGTTCTCTGCCACGGCAACGTCGACCGCGACGGCCGAGCCGTCCCCAACCGCCACAGCAACACCAGAGCCGCCAACCGCGACGCCCGAACCCCCGACCGCGACACCGGAACCGCCAACTCCCACGCCGGAACCACCGACACCGACGCCCGAACCGCCGACACCCACACCAGAACCACCAACGCCCACATCGGTCCCCGCGGCGCCGCCATCCGGCGGCTCAGGTCTTGTGCTCGGCACGATCACGCCTTACGCCGACGCTCTTGCCGGCGGGACCCTGGGCTGCAACGGCTACGGCGACTACGACCCCAGCGACCCCACCGTCATCGCGGTCGGCCCCGACCGCTACGATGCATGGCCCTGCGGCACCACGCTCGGTGTCTGCGGCATCGACACGAACACCGGGATCATCACCGGCTGCATCGTCGGCGTGCGCCAGGACTCCTGCCCCGGCTGCGAAGCCAACCACCTCGACGTCTCCCGCGCCGCGTTCGAAATCATCTGCGGTCCCGCCGCCAACCGATGCGCCGTCGTGATCAGCCCCATCCAATAACCACGAAACCGCTTCGCCAGACTCAGCGTAGGGGCGCACGGCCGTGCGCCCCTACATCTCATCGTGCAACCACGTAGCCGAGGCTTTCCGGCCTCGGCGCGTGACCTCACATCTTCAGGAGCCGTTTCGCGTTCCCGCTGAGGATCTTCTCCTTGTCCTCCGAGGACACCTGCAGCGACTCCATCCATTCCGTCCCCGGCGGGTTCTCCACGTACGGGTAGTCGATCGAGTACAGGATGCGGTCGATCCCCATCTCGAGCATGCTGCAGACCAGCGCCGGCGTGGAAAAGTTGCCACTTGTCGTGATCCAGAAGTGCTTCGCGAACAGCTCCTGGAACTCGATCGGCGCGTTGCCCGGACGCTGCAGCGCCATGTTGATGCGCCACAGCAGGAACGGCAGCCCTTCGCCCATGTGCCCCAGGATCAGCTTGAGATTCGGGAAGCGTTCGAAGGCGCCGCTTAGCGTCATCCGGACCGCCTGAGTCGCCGTCTCCACCGTGAAGCCCCACGCCGCCGTCAGCAGGCCCGGGTACTTCGCCAGGTAGTCGCGATAGTACGCATCGACCACCGCGCGCTCCGGCACTGCTGGGTGCAGGTAGATCGGCACGTCTAACGCCGCGGCGCGTTCCAGGATCGGCCAGAATCGCTCGTCGTCGAAAAACACACCGTTGGTCAGGCCGTGCACCATCGCGCCCTTGAAGCCGAGCTGCGTCACGGTGCGCTCCAGCTCGTCCGCTGCCTCTGCCGGTTCAGCGGTCGGCAGCGCCGCGAAGCCGGCAAAGCGCGTGGGGTTCGCCGCGACGATCTCGGCCAGCCGGTCGTTCACCTCACGAGCCAGCGTGATCGCCTGCTCGCCCGAGAGCCGCTGCGTCGAGGGAGCCCCATGCGATAGGACCTGCACGTCGATGCCCGCCTCGTCCATCTCGCGCAGCCGCAGCTCTCCGACGTCCTCCAGACGCTTCCGCACCTCGGACTCCGACCCACCGCCCAGCACAGTCGGATACGTCGCGACCAGCGCCGCATCGTAGTAGTGCTCTTCCAGCGCGATTACAAACTTGCCAGCGATAGTCATCCCGGTACTCCTGCTCTCCTGCGTAACGCTTTCCGCCTGGACATTGCCTCTACTCCATATTCGCGCCGAGATGCACCGGCCGGGCCGTCTGCTGATAGACCCCGAGGAACCCCCGCACGCCCGTCGCACCAAACTCGCGCGTCTGCTGACGCCGCTTTGCCAGCTCTGACTCGTCAACCTCCAGGTCGACGGTTTTCGTTTCGACGTCGATTGAGATCATGTCGCCGTTGTCGATGAAGGCCAGCGGGCCGCCTTCGGCAGCCTCAGGCGACGCTTCTCCGACCACGAGACCACGATTGACCAGCCCCGACACCTGGCCCTCGGTGATCAGCGCGACGCGGTCGATCAGGTCCGCGCTGTCCAGCGCGAATACCACCGCCGACGTAAACGCCATGCCCGGCCCGCCACGCACGCCGATGCCGCGCAGCACCACGACCTGCCCCGGCTTGATCTCGCCGGCGTTGATTGCCGCCACAGCTTCCTCGCGCGAGTGGTAGATGTTCGCCGGGCCGCGGAAGCGCGTCACACGCTCGCCGGTGCCACCCAGCCGCACGATGCCGCCTCCGGGCAGCAACGAGCCGCGCACGATGATGATCGTCGGGCGGTCCGACAACGGGTCGTCCATGGGCCGAACCGGATTGCCGGCCGCGAGATGCACGCTGTCCAGCAGCTCGCCCATTGTCTGGCCCGTCACGCTGCGGGCGCCCTTTTCGATCAACGGCTCCAGCCGCTTCATGACGGTCCGGGCGCCGCCCGCCTCGTCCAGGTCTTCGATCAAGCTCTCACCCGAGGGCCGGATTGCCATCAGCAGCGGCACCCGGTCCGACAGCTCGGAGAACACGCCGTACACGTCGGTGGACAGCTCTGCCTCCGACGCGATCGCTGCCAGGTGCTTGATGCAGTTGATCGAGCCGCTGAGCGCCAGTGTCACGGCCGCCGCGTTGCGGATCGCCGCCTCCGTGATGATGTCGCGCGGCTTCAGGTCCTCCCAGACCAACTCCACGATGCGCTGGCCCGCCTGCCGCACGGCGTCGAACATGGCCGGGCTGTTGGCCGCCACCGGCGTGCTACCCGGCAGCGCCATGCCCAGCGCCTCCGTGACCACGTGCATCGAGTTCGCCGTGCCCATTCCGGCACACACACCCGGGCTGCAGATCGCCACGTCGGTCATCGCCGTCAGCTCATCGACCGTGATGCGTCCCGCGGCCACGTACGCCGCCTTGAGGAACACCTCTTCGACGTCGATGTGCTTGCCGTTGTACATGCCGTGCTGCTGGTAGCCGCAAGCCACCACGATGGTCGGGATGTTGAGGCGCGCCGCCGCCATCATCTGGCCCGGCGCCGTCTTGTCACAGGACGCCAGGCAGATCATGCCGTCCAGAAGCGCCCCCTCCACCTGCACCTCGATGTCCGCCGCGATCAGGTCACGGCTGGGCAGGATGTAGAGGCCACGCTGGCCCACGCTGGTCACGAAGTCGCTGGGCGCCGCCGTCCTGACCTCAAACGGCAGACCTCCCGCTGCTCGGATCGCTTCCTTCGCCGCGGCCGCCACGCCGTCGAGGTGACTGAAGCAGATCGCCAGCTCCGAAGACGAGTTCACGACTGCGATCTTGGGCTTTTGCATATCCTCTTCCGACAGACCCAGGGCCCGCCACAAAGCCCTTCGACCCGCCCATAGAGATGTCCCCGGCTCCAGGTTGCTACGAAGCTTTCGCCGCTCGGTCGTCATAGTCCCCTCCCCTCGATTCGCCGCGATCATATCCGAACGCGCCACCTATGCAGCCAACCACCAACCCCGTATCCTTGCCCGAACAACCTCACGCTATTGCTAAATCCTTAACAAATGACTGCACCCTCAGACCTCGATCCCCGCACCAAGCGTCTCATCGTCACCGGAGCGATGCTGGGCCTGCTCTTGGCCGGCTCCAGCCAGACGATCATCAGCACCGCCCTACCGACGATCGTCGGCGACCTCGGCGGACTGAACCTGATCAGCTGGGTCTTCACCGGCTACATGCTGACCAGCACAACCATCGTCCCGATCACCGGCAAGCTCTCCGACATCTACGGCCGAAAGCCGTTCTTCATCGGCGGCATTCTGATCTTCATGGCGGCCTCAATCGCCGCCGGCTTCTCACAGAGCATGGAGCAGCTCGTCGTAACGCGGGCCGTCCAGGGCGTTGGCGGCGGGATGCTGATGTCCTGCGTCTTTGCCATCATCGGCGACCTCTTCCCACCCGAGGAGCGTGGGCGCTGGCAGGGCTTCTTCATCAGCGGCTTCGGCGTCGCCAGCATCCTCGGCCCGACGATGGGCGGCACGATCACCGACTACGTCGACTGGCGCGGCATCTTCTACATCAACCTGCCCTTCGGCCTCCTCGCGCTGGCTATCATCGCCGCGAAATTCCCCAACCTTCAGCGCCCCGACATCAAGGTCAGCATCGACTTCCTCGGCGTGGCGGTCCTCAGCGGGACCCTGGTCTGCCTGCTGCTCGCCCTGGCCTGGGGCGGCGACCTCTACGGTTGGGGCTCCGTTGAGATCGTCGCCCTGCTCGTGGCGGCAAGCGCCGGCTTCGTCCTCTTCCTGACCGTTGAGGCCTTCGCCAAGGAGCCGATCATTCCGCTCCACCTCTTCAAGAACCGCATCTTCGCCGTCGGCAGCGCGCTGACTTTCGTCTCGGGCATCAGCCTCATGGGTGTCCTGACGTTCATGCCGCTGTTTCTGCAGGGTGTCCTCGGAGCCTCGGCGACCAGCTCCGGGCTGGTACTCAGCCCGATGATGATCGCCGTGATGTTTTCCAGCAATGGCGGCGGCTATCTGGTGCAGCGCACGGGCCGCTATCGCAGCTTCGTCGTCTCCGGCAGCGTCGTGATGCTGGCGGGCATGTTCGTCCTCTCGCGCTTCAGCGCCGCCACCAACTGGCCCGAAGCGATCTTCGGCATGGCCCTCGTAGGCTTCGGTATCGGACTCGTCGTGCCCGTGATCAACCTCGCGGTTCAAAACGCCTTCTCGCGCCGCTATCTCGGGGTCGCAACCGCGTCGAGTCAGTTCTTCCGGCAAATCGGCGGCACCATCGGCGTCGCCATCTTCGGCACTCTCATCGTCAGCGCCCTCGCAAGCAACATCGACCGCAATCTGCCTACCGAGGTCATAGAGAGCGCGCCGCCCGCCCTAGTCGAGCGCCTGCACAACTCTGAAGTCCTGCTGCGCGAGGAGGGTCGCGAAAGTCTCGAGCCCGCCTTCCTCGAACTCGGCAGCGAAGGCCCCCGTCTCTTCGAGATCACGTTGGCCGCGATCAAGACCTCACTCGCGGACGCGGTCGCCGAGATCTTCCTCGTCGCCTTCCTCGTCGCGATCGTCGCTACGGCGCTCTCATTCCTCGTGCCTGAGCGCGTCCAGAGTCAGGAAGCCGCCCCCATGCCAACCGCGCCGCCTCCGACGCACCAGTCGCCGCCCGAACCCCAACCGGCAGCTGTCGCGGCCCCGAATCCGGCTCCTGCCGTCTCAGTCAACACAGTCGCGACGAATCCGGTCCCGCCTGCTGCACAACCTGCCCTGGTGGCGGCCCGAAATCCTGGAGCGGCCGCCTCGCCGCTGGTCGCAGCACCACCTCGCGGTCCGCGGCTCGGTTGGATCGCCCTCGCCGGCGGCGCTTTCGCCCTCGTCCTTCTCGCCCTCCGTCTCTTCAACGGCCACGACAACGTCGAATAGCACGAAAGAGGCGAGGCGGACCGGCTCGCCTCTTGATCACGACGCCTCGATTCGACTACAGCGCCTCAGGCGGCGCCGCCGGTGGTTCGGGCGAAGCCCGGCTCTAGGGGTTCTGCTTCAGCCGAGCCTCGATCTCCTCCGCCGACACCTCGATCTCAACCCCGGCGCGCTCCTTCTGCAGCACCATGGCCACGCGCGAATCCCGGCCTGCCCAGCCCTCGCGGTTCATCGCCTCCCTCATCTCTTCCAACGCCATATTCGCCAGGCGCATAGGGACGCCGACTTCCTTGGCCAGCTCCGTGGCCAGCTTCACATCCTTGTGCGCCAGCCGCAGCTGAAAGGATGGGGGGTCGAACTTGTTCTGCATGAACGCGCCGGAGAGGCTGTCGAATGTCCGCCGCCGGCCGCCGGCACCTTGCCGGATCGCGTCCCAGAGCTCCAGGGGCGGCACGCCGGCCTTGACGCCCATCGTGAACACCTCGGCGAGCGCCGTCTGCACGGCGTAGCCGGCGCAGTTGTGCACCAGCTTCGCGACCGACCCGGCGCCGATTGCGCCGATGTACTTCACCTGGTCGCCCATCGCGTCCAGCACGTGCTTGTGCTCGTTGAAGACGTCCTCGTCGCCGCCGACCCAGATCGCCAGACGGCCCGAGTTCGCGCCCGCCGGACCGCCGCTCACGGGCGTATCCATCACGTGAATGCCCTTCTCCGCGAAGATGCCGTACAAGCGCCGCATCAGGGTCGGGGAGTTTGTCGAAAGGTCGCACCACACCGAACCGGGCTTCATGCCCTCCAGCAGCCCGCCCGGCCCCAGCGCCACCGCTTCAACCTCCGGCGGCCCGGGCAGCGACGTGAACACGATCTCCGACGCCTCCGCCACCAATTTCGGCGAGTCTGCCCAGTCGCACCCCGCGTCCAGCTGACGCTTCCCGGCGTCCTTGTTGATGTCGTACACGGTCATGTCGTGCTCGGCGTGACGGATGTTCAGGGACATCCCGCCGCCCATCGTCCCAAGTCCGATGAAGCCAACCTTCATTGTTATGTCACCTCTAGATCTGCGCGGGGAAACGAGTCAGTGCCTCGGAGCCTACGCTCAGCCGCCTCCAGCTTCAAGCGCCGGGCCTAAGACGGCCCTATGCGCGCCAGGTGCCCCGTTGCGGGCCGTTCTTACCTTGACTCACAATCTCGCCACCCATAGTCTCAATTCAGCGTCGTGTCTCACCTAACCGGCTTTCAGACCCTCTGCATTGTGGCCTGTGCGGTCATTTTCGGCCTTATCGTCATTGGCGGCGTCGTACGCGCCACGGACTCGGGCGAGGGCTGCCCAGACTGGCCGCTCTGCCACGGCAAGCTGATCCCCCGCACCGACAAGCACACGCTTATCGAGTATTCGCACCGCGCCACGGCATCCGTCGCCGGCGGCCTCGTGCTGGCCATCGCCGTCTGGTCGTGGCGCAGCTACCGCAACGTGCCGCGTATCCTCTACCCCGCCGTGGCGACCTTCGTGCTCGTTCTGTTTCAGGCCGGCCTTGGCGGCGCCGCCGTCCTCAACGACCTCGCGGCCGAGATCGTCATGGTCCACCTTGGCACGGCGCTCCTCATCCTGGCCCTCCTCGCCCTGCTCACGACCACTTCAATCGACCTCGAGCGCCCTTTGACCCGGCCCCGCGTCACGCCACGCGTGGGCCGGCTGGCGCTGATTGCCTCCGGCGGTACGCTGGTGCTGATGTTGATCGGAGCCTACGTCGCCGTTGCTGATTACTCCCTGGCCTGCAGCGGCTGGCCACTCTGCAACGGCGAGGTCATCCCCTCCGCCGATGCCACCTCGGTCCAGGTGCATTTCGGCCACCGCGCTATCGCGGCCCTTCTCGGCCTCGTCATCGTGGGCTTGACCTGGCAGGTCTGGCTTAATCGCCGCGAGGCGCCCATGGCGTTCGCGCTGGTGCTCACTGCGGCCGCCCTCTACGGCGTGCAGGTGCTGATCGGCGCCGCCAACATCTGGACCCAGGTCGCTGACGAGGTCTCGGCTGCGCATCTTGCCTTTGGCACGCTGCTCTGGCTGACGCTTACCGTCTTCAACATCCGCGTGCACGGCCTCTACGAATGGCTGCCTCGCTCGTCCGGTCAGCGCGCGCCGCGTGATCTGGCGCCGGGAGTGACACGATGAGCGCCGCCTCCACGCTCGTCGAAACGCGCGAGGGCGTCGGCTTCCGGGGCATGCTGGGGGCCTACGTCGCGCTGACCAAGCCGCGCATCATCGAGCTCCTCCTCGTCACGACGTTCCCCGCCATGGTTGTCGCCGCGGACGGCATCCCCAGCCTTTGGCTCGTCGCCGCAACGTTAGCGGGTGGCTCGCTCGCGGCCGGCGGCGCTAACACGATCAACTGCTTCCTCGACCGGGACATCGACGCCATCATGGGCCGGACCCACGGCCGCCCAATTCCGGCTGGCCTGATCAGCCCGGAGCGCGCCCTGACCTTCGGTATCGCGCTAAGCATCATCTCGTTCGCCTTCCTGACGCTGACCGTGAACCTGCTCACGGCTTCGCTCGCCGTTAGCGGCATCCTGTTCTACGTCTTCATCTACACGCTCTGGCTCAAGCGCTCGACGGTGGAAAACATCGTCATCGGCGGCGCTGCCGGCGCAGTGCCACCGCTGTGCGGCTGGGCCGCCGTGACGAACAGCCTGGACGCCGCGCCGATTCTGATGTTCGCGATCATCTTCCTTTGGACGCCGCCGCACTTCTGGGCCCTCGCCATCCGCTTCAAAGATGAATACGCCGCTGCCGGGGTGCCGATGCTCCCCGTCTCGCACGCCAAGGAGGCGCGCAGGCGCAGCCTTGTCTACACCGTCATTACGGTCTTCGCCTCGCTCCTCCTGTACGCGACGGGCGACGTCGGCGAAGTCTATCTCGCGGTAGCCGCCGTCACGGGCGCCACGTTCCTGTGGCTCTGCTGGCGTCAGATCCAGGTCGCGACGGCCGCCGCCGCCATGCGGGTCTTTCACTTCTCCCTCTACTACCTCGCCGTCCTTTTCCTCGCCATGGTCGTCGACCGCCTCGTCCTTTAGACCACGCCTAGGCCACGCCCCAATCACGCGCGAGCTGAGACGCCTTTCGCCTAGCGTCTTACTTCGTTACTCTTTAGCGGGATTCTGGCCAAGCCCCGGCCGAGGCGGCGGAGCGACGGCAACGCCTCGCGCGCCGACTTTGGTGGGGTCCGGGATATTTCCGGCTTTAACACTCAGGAGATCTCGATGCTCAAGCCCGGTATCAACGTCAAGCTAGGCGTGCCTTTGTTATTCATCGTGATGCTGGTCTCGGGGTTGGCGCTCTACGGCGGGGCCCAGCTCGTGAAGCAAGACGAGGCTTCAGCCGATGCACCGGCCAGCGATGGACCGGGAGGCGGTCCTGTCGGGCCCGGCCCGGTCAGCGTGACCATCGTGGCCCGGAACCTCGCCTTTGACCTCTCGACGCTTACCGCCAACGCGGGCTCGGAGTTCAACGTGACTCTGGATAATCAGGATGCCGGCGTCCTACACAACGTCGCGTTCTACACGGACCGCAGCCTGAGCCAGCCGGTTCAAATCGGGGAGCTTCTCACCGGCCCTGCTACCGAAGCGATCAGCTTTACGGCGCCGGCAGCGCCCGGCACCTACTTCTTCCGCTGCGACGTCCACCCGGACACCATGAGCGGGGCGTTCATCGTCCAGTAGGTCTGCCTTGGCGGAGTGTGCGGGTTCTAAGCAGCTCTGCTGCCGCGACGCTCGGCGCTCTTGCCTCGCGCCTCGGTCTTGCGTCCGCCTGCCGGCCGTGTCTGCATGGCGCCGGTCGCGTCCTCCAGGAACACAGGCCCCTGGCAGCGCTCGCAGCGCAGACGCGTCCCCTGCTTCACTTCGGGGCCCGTGTAACCGGGTCGCGGTACGAAGTTGGTCACGCGCA
Source organism: Dehalococcoidia bacterium (assembly GCA_035714925.1). Taxonomy (GTDB): domain Bacteria; phylum Chloroflexota; class Dehalococcoidia; order DSTF01; family WHTK01; genus WHTK01. Next base: position 12,705 of record DASTLN010000058.1, read on the forward strand.
GCGGCTCATGTCGCTTGCCGACAATCTGGCCGCTAACGTGCCCGCAGAAGTAGCACTTCACGTCCGCCACTACTTTGTTAATCATCTCAGTCGCCATTGATTCCCTCCACCGGGCTGAGAAATTTATCGTTCACTGGAGAGTCTCGGCAGACTTGGCGCTAAACACAGTCCCGTGGCAAGAAATCCTTCAGGAATGCGGGTTTCCCTGACTCGGCCAACATTCACAACCGGTAAATAGAATGCTCGGCCACTTGCTATTGGAGCGATGGAAAGCGATGCTATAGCCGCGGCGCGCGAATCGAGGGGTCTGCGCGACGTAACCCCCTGGTTACACCAGGGCGTTTTTCTGCTTGAGATATCAAGAGGGAGGACACCGGCTATGGATGCAGGCCTGGCCCGGGGTCTCAAGGACGTAGTCCTCGACACTACAGAATCCAGCTTTATCGACGGCGAAGCAGGCGTCCTGCTTTATCGCGGCTACACGATTCACGACCTGGCGCAGCAGTCGAATTTCGAAGAGGTCTGCTATCTGCTGCTACACGGCGCGCTGCCCAAGCAGACGCAACTCGATGCTTTCTCGCAGCGATTGACCTCCCAGCGCGCCCTCCCGGCTGAGATCATCGAGGTCATCCGGCTGGTCAAATACTCCCACCCCATGGACGTCCTGCGTACCGCCACTTCCGCCCTGTCAGCATTCGACCCGGACACTGAGGACAACTCGCGCGAGGCCAACGTCCGCAAGTCGGAGCGCCTCACGGCGCAGTTCCCCACGATCGTCGCGGCTCACCACCGCATCCGCGGCGGATTCGACCCCGTGGCGCCGCGCGACGAGCTGGCGCACGCGGCGAATTTCCTTTACATGTTGGAAGGTCGCGAGCCGAGCCAGGAAGCCGTTGAGTCCATGGACCTCGACTTCCTGCTGCACGCCGAGCACGGCGCGAACGCCTCGGCCTTCGCGGCCCGCGTGACCGCTTCCACGCTCTCCGACATGCACTCGTCGATCGTGACCGCGATCGGCACGCTGAAGGGCCCGCTCCACGGCGGTGCGGCCGAGGCCGTCCAGAAGATGACGTCTGAAATCGGCGAGCCGGCCAACGCGGAAGCCTACATCAAGGGCAAGCTGGAAGCCAAAGAGCGCATCATGGGCTTTGGCCACCGCGTCTACCGCGCCGAAGACCCCCGAGCCCGCCACATGCGCGAGAAGTCGCGTGTCCTTGGCGAGAAGCTCGGCCACAGTGAGTGGTATCAGATCCTCACGCAGGTCGAAAAGGACATGGCGCCGTACCAGTCTCGCGGCATATTCGTGAACGTCGACTTCTACGCCGGGTCCGTCTACGCGCTGCTCGGCCTGCCGGAGGACCTCTTTGTGCCGATCTTCGCGATCGGGCGAATCCCCGGCTGGTGCATCGAAATCCTCGAGCAGTACGACAACAACATGCTGATACGCCCCCTGCTCAAGTACACCGGCCCCAAGGACCTGCCCTTCGTACCACTTGAGAAGCGCTGACCGCGGCCCACAAACGCCGCGGCGCTTTCAAGTGTCGCGGCCGTGATACTTGCGCCCCAGCTCCACCCAGGTATCCGTGAAACCTTCTTCTTTGTTTCCAAACAGTGAGGTCACCGCGACGCCAATCACACCTGACTAACCCAACAAAAAAGCCCCCGCCTGGGAGCTTGGAAATTGGCTGCGGAAAGGCATTAAGCCTCGATGTTGTCTACCTTGAAGCGAACCATGCCGCTCGGCGCTGTGACCTGTACCTCGTCGCCTACACGCTTACCCAACACGGCGCGGCCCACGGGCGATTCGACGGACAGACGTCCCGTGCCGGGGCGCGCTTCGGCGGCGGCCACGAGCTGATACGACATCTGCGCGCCCGTCTGCACGTTGCTGATCACGACGTTTGAGCCGATGCGGGCCCTGTCGACAATGCCACTGTGGTCGTCTTCGACCACCACGGCCCGCCGCAGCGTGCCTTCCAGCTCACGGATACGCGCCTCGAGTTGTCCCTGAGCCTCTCTGGCCGCCTCCAGCGGCGCATTCTCGCGAACGTCGCCGTCGGCGCGGGCGTTGTGCAGCTCTTCAGCCATGTGCGGCCGCTGCGCCACGAGGTCGCGCAGCTCTTTCTCCAGCGCCACCTTGCCTTCGGCGGTCAGCTGCACCTGGTCCGAGCCGGCAGCCAGCGCGTTGCCTCGCGCCCTTGAAATGGTCCGTCTCACGCGGACGTGGCTAACCAGCCGTTCCGGGAGGATCTTCTGCTTGTGCGCGAAACTCAGGAAGCCCTTCAGCGAATCGGCGCGTTGCGCCGCGTTGGGCGCATGGCTGCCGAACGACTCGACGTACGCCTCAAGATCCGCGGGCCGGATCTGAACCGCCGGGCGCTCTTCACCGAACCAGCGCGCAAACCGTAGCGCTTCCTGACTGTCCGGATGTTTCTCTGGTGGGAGCGACTGGCCGAAGAGTCGAGCCGCGTCGCTCATGGAACGGTTATCGTTGGTCACTAGCCTTGATTCTAGGAATCTGCGCGAATCTGTGTCAAATTCAGCTACGATGCTTCGCAGAACGATGGTTTTTCCAAATCGCGATGCCTGCTGACCTCGCCGGCCTCTGCACGGGCCTCGGACTTGACCTCTCGCCGGCTCAGCTGGGCCAACTCGAGGCCTACGCCGAACGGCTCGCCACCTCCGCTCACAACCTGACCTCGGCCCGCGACCGCGACCAGGTCGAGACCCGCCACGTCGCCGAGTCGCTAGCCCTCGGGCGCCTCCTCGACGCCCACGGCCTTTTGGCGGACGGCAGCCGCGTCATCGATATCGGCGCCGGCGGCGGCCTGCCGGGCATCCCTCTCCGCATCGCCTGGCCGGGCATCGTCCTGACGCTGCTCGAGTCCGTCGGCAAGAAGTGCCGCTTCCTCGAAGGGCTTGCCCGCGACCTGGCGCTCGATTCCGTCACCATCCTCGAAGGCCGCGCCGAAACCTACGGCCACGACGCCGCCCACCGCGAGCAATATGACCTCGTCGTCGCCCGCGCCGTGGCGCCGCTGCCCGTCCTTATCGAGTACGCCCTGCCTTTCCTGCGTCCCGGCGGCCGCCTCGCCGCCGTCAAAGGCAGCACCGCCCTGACCGAGATCGACGCCTCCGTCGCCGCCCTCAGCGAACTCAACGCCCGCCTCTACGATGTGCCCGTCTTCCAGCCCCCGCACGGCCAGCCCCAAACCGCCGTCCTGATCGAAAAGCTCAGCCCCACGCCGGCACGTTATCCCCGCCGTCCCGGCATCCCCAGCAAGCGGCCCCTCTAACAACGCCGCCGTCTGACATGTCCACGAAATCCAGGCCCTCGCGTGCTAGAATTCAGCTCGCCCCGCGACGTCCCGACAAATTTAGGGACGTCGCTTTTCGTGCCTGCACCGGCCCGGGGCATGGAGGTGGTCACCATCGTCGACATGCAGGAGGTTGTCGCCTGGCTGCGACGTCTCGCCAACCTCGATACTCGAGTCTTCGATGAGATCCGAACCAACCCAACCGCCACCGTACCGGGAGTCCTCATCGCCACGGTCGCCATTTTCCTCTCCGGACTTGGAGGCTGGCTCTGGTGGGTGCTTCAAGACTACGGCCGTTCGGAAGACATCCTCGTGAACTCCGCGCTGCTCGGCTCCCTGCTCGCGGTCGCCCTATGGGCCATCGGCTGGCTCGGCGTCGTGTACTTCATGCTGACCCAGATCTTCCGCGAGCGCGCCTACGTGGAGCAGCTGCTCCGCGTCATGGGCCTTGCCGCGGCGCCGCTGGGCTTCATGCTTTTCATGTTCATCCCCGGCTTCTCGCTCGCCATCGGCCTCGCGTCCCTCGCCCTGACGTTTGGCCTCACCAACATCGCCATCAGTAGCGTCACGACGGCCGCACCCGGTCGCGTCCTCGTCGCCAACCTTGCCGGCTTCTTCGTCTGGTCCGCGGCGTTGACGCTTCTAGCCTCTGCCAGCGTTAGCAGCGTCGAACCTCACGCGCCCGGCATCTTCCTCTACAACGCCATCACCAGCATCACGGGCGACCTTCTGAACCTGACCGGCTAAGGGCAACGGCCCGAGCGCTCCACGCAATGCTCGACTCGCCGCGCCTTGAGACAGCGCAAACCAATCTGCTACGCTTCGAATTGCTGGGGCTGTAGCTCAATTGGGAGAGCGTTTGACTGGCAGTCAAAAGGTAGGGGGTTCGAATCCCCCCAGCTCCACCAGATTTCAGATAGACCTGCTACTTCGGTGGCAGGTTTAGTCTTACCCTTTGACAGCCATTCAACCATCTTCAACCGTGCGTTACCGATACATCCACCGACTCCGGCTGGAACAGGGCCGCGACTCGCTCACCGGCTGCGCTCTCCATCGCCGGGATAACGGACGTGTAGGTGTTCAGTGTGATCGAGATGTTGGCGTGGCCCATGCGCTCGCTCACAACCTTGACGTGTACCCCGGCCCGTAGCGCCAGAGTCGCCCATGTGTGGCGCAAGCCATGAAGGCTGGGAGCCAGGCCTGGCCAACCTGGCTCCCCAGAGTCTTGGCTAGTCGCCGCCTCGGTTGTGGATACCGGAGTTACCAGGGTCACAGTCGACGGTGCCGACTGTTCCCGGGCCTGTACCGCCGTGGTGCGGGCTGACCAGAAGGCTGTTGTCACCTTCGCTGTAGTTGCCACGACCGGAGTTGCAACCCTCGGTTGCCGAAGCGGGAAGAATCGTGCCAGCCACGAGTCCCAATCCCAAGATTCCTGCAAGTACGAGTTTTCTCATTTGAACAAAGCCTCCTGCCTCTGATTCGCCTATGCGTCGCGACCAGGACCGACGCCAGGCGGACATTAGGTGCCATCTAGCACCAACCGTTAACAGCACTAGGGCAGGTAAGAGGCGTTTTGTTACGGGTAGATCGTCCGCACTCCTCCCGAGAAAAGCCTGGATGTAGCAAAGGACCTCACTCGCCACCGGCGGATGTGCGCCGATACCCACATGGCGGGGTTTCCGGCGGGACCAACACGAGCATCGCAATCCCGTGGCGGCTTGGCCGCCGTCAGGAGTTGTCCATGCGGTCACGTCCATTGTGTTTGCTCGGCTTCGCGTTCGTAGCGGTTTTCGCCTCAGGTTGCGGCAGCACGGCTTCGCCTGGCGGCAGACGCCGCGGTCGGAACGGGACTCCTCGCCAGCGGCCAGCACATCCAACCTCGCCGCCACACCCACCACGACCGCACTCGTTGGAGCGCCGCCTGCCACCGCGACGGCCCCAGTGGAGTCGGGACTCGCTTCAGCAGCGCGTAGGAGTCGACTCCATTGCGCCGATAATCCAGCGGCACCCCTCGACCTTGCACTCTTCGACTCCGCAACGACGCGGGCGGGCGATATCCAATGCGTCGACCGCGTGATGGAGAGCGCGATCTACACGCAGTTTGGCTGCATCGTGCCGGGGGCGATCGCCGAATGGGAGTCCTACACAGGCGACGCCACGTTGTGGGACGAAGAGTCATGGGTCGGCAGAGTGACCGGGTGCTCTTCCGGCCCGATTACAGAGTGAGCTTCGGTCGGCCGACCCTGCCGAAGGCGTAGGCACGCGACCCGCCCTCCAGCTCCACCAGATTCGACTCGTGCGGTGACGGCGCTCGGTTTCGAGCGCCGTTTCTGTTCTTGAGCACCGCCTGCTCTGCGGGGTCATTGAGGCCTCGGATCAGGCTACGAGAGCGGATCGAACGGGACTGAGAGGATGTGGACGGTGGCGTGGCGGCCGACTGACCGCTGCCAGTCCCAGCCGTCCTGCGGGCTGTAGAAGTAGATGTCGACCCAGGTGTCCGGTAGGAGGCCCCGATCAGCGCAGACGTAGATGCGGCGCGTGGGGTCGTTGTCGATAGCGAAGCGGGTGCCGAGGGGCAGATCCCAGCTGCAGGCCGCGGCGCCTTCGTAGACCGGCTCGCCGTTGTACATGGCACCGCAGAAGCCCTGATCGAGGCAGTCGTAGAACGTGACGTCGACGCGGAAGATCTCGCCCTCGGTTGGTAGTCCACCGGGTGGTGCGATCAGCGGCTCAGGCAGCTCCTCCGCGATTGGCGTCTGGGCCAGCAACGGCAGCGGCAACGCGGCGGCGAACATATCCAGCGGCTGCGGAGCCTCTACCGCATCGAGTTGTGTGGCAGGCGGCAGGGGGAACGACGGCTCGGCGAAGTGAAGGTCCAGGTTGGAAGCCCGGGTCTCTTCTACCTGGCGTCGTTCGACGTCGAGCGGCGGCGCCGGGGCGGCGACGGGGAAGATCGCGGTCGAGGGCACGAGCTCTGGCGAGACGATCTGGCGCGTCGATTCCAGCGCGGTGGTCCTGAGGCGGCCCTTGATCTGGCTCAGCTCAACGTCGCTCGCGGTCAGCACAGTGCGCTGGGCGGCAGACTCGCCGTGCGTCGCGGCGAAGAAAGACACGATGAGCGCAAGGCCCAGCGCCGTCGAAGAGATGCCGGTGCTAATCAGCAGGTAGCGTTGTAGAGCCTGCGTGCCCTGCTTCCAGAGCGAGACCGGAGCGATGCTATTGGGAGGATTGTCGTGGCTTCCCTGCCGCGTCTTGAATCCAATCATAGGAGGAGGCCAGTTGTGGCCTACTCATGTATCGCGGATCCGGGGACGTGCGTCGATTAGGGTTTACCCTGAAGCGCTCCCCGCTTCGACTAAGATGACGCCATGCTGTGGTGGCAACGCGTAGATTCGCCCCAGACTCGCGGCGACGTGCCCGAGGTAGCCGGCATCACTCACGATTCGCGCGCCGTGAAACCCGGCTTTGCCTTCGCCGCGGTCCCGGGCCAGCGGGCCGACGGACATGACTTCCTGGCTGCGGCTTTCCACGCGGGCGCAACCGCCGCCGTTGTCCAGGCGGACCATGAGGCGCAATGGGTCGACTTCGAGGGCAGACTGCCGCTGGTGGTGGTGCCAGACGTTCGCGCCGCGTTGGGGCTGCTGGCCGCGGCCGTCTACGGCGACCCGTCGTCGAAGCTGCGGCTGATCGGCGTCACAGGCACGGACGGCAAGACGACCACGGCGCACCTCATCGGCCACGTCCTTGACCGCTGCGGTCTCGCCTGCGGTTACCTGAGCAGCGTGGGTTTCGAATACGGTACGGGGTTCGAGCTCAATGCGACGCACATGACGACGCTGGAGGCCACGTCGATCCAGTCGATGCTGGCAGATGCGGTGCGGGCGGGCAGGCGGTCGATGGCCGTCGAGGCGTCGTCCGAGGGGCTGGCGCAGGCGCGGCTCAAAGGCTGCGAGTTCGACGTCGCCGTTTTCACCAACCTGACGCGCGACCATCTCGATTTCCACGGCAGCATGGAGCGCTATCTAGAGGCCAAGGGGCGCCTGTTCACGATGCTGCAGCGCCCAACGGCGAAGCGCTTCCCGCGCACCGCCGTGCTCAATGCGGACGAGGACTCGTCGGCCTACCTGCGGGGCCTGTCCGAGGCAGACGTCGTCACGTACGGGTTCAAGGATGCGGACCTGCGTGGGACGGACGTTGAGAGCGAGGACTTCGTGATTCGCTTCTCGGTCCACCACGCCGGCGAGAAGTTGCCCGCGCTCCTGCCCATGCTGGGACGCTTCAACGTCTACAACTCGCTTGCCGCGCTGGCTGTCGCCACATCGCAGGGGGTTGCGCTCAGCGATGCCGTGCAGGCTCTGGCGTCGTTCCCGGGCGTGCCGGGCCGGCTGGAGCGCATCGACCAGGGGCAAGCATTCGCCGTTTTCGTCGACATCGCGTCGACACCGGCCGCGCTGGAGAACGTGCTGCGGGTGCTGCGGCCGGCGACGCCGGGACGCCTCTGGGCTGTGTTCGGGGCCGCGGGGGGGCGTGACGCGGCGCGGCGGAGGGGCATGGGCGAGGTCGCCGCGCTATTGACCGACCGCTGCGTCTTGACCAACGAGGACCCACGCGACGAGGACCCGGACGCCATCATCGAGACGATTGCCGCGGCGTTGCGCGACGGCGGGCGCGCGGAGGGCAGCGACTTCGTCCGCATACCGGACAGGCGCAGCGCAATTCAGCATGCCTTCGAGCACGCCGAAGCCGGGGATACGGTGCTTCTGGCCGGCAAGGCGACCGAGACGACGATGGTCTTCGCGGACGGCCCCGTCGCGTGGGACGAGCGCGCCATCGCGATCGAACTGCTGCGCTAAGTATTTACGCGTTCGAAACCTATGTTTGGTTGAGAGGCCCGACGCGAGGGGCCATAATGATTGGAAGATATCTTGCAATAGGACGGGCATATGGAAACCACGAACGGCGAAATGCACGAGAATGGTAGCGGGCTCAAGACGCGGGCCAGCGCGAAGGTCCGCGAGATCAGGGAGGTTGCTCGCGATCAGGCCAGCGAGAAGGTGCGCCATCTGACCGAGAAGGCGCGAGAGCGCGCGCAGGTCCAGGTCGAAGGTCAGCGCGAGCGCATCGCCAGCCGGGTCGAAGAAGCGGCATCGAGCCTGAAGCAGCACGCCGAGGACGGCGACAACCTCCGCTTCGAGGCGGAGCGGCGTGTGGCGATGGGCCTCGAGAGCGCTGCCGGTTACCTGCACAGCCACCAGACGGCCGCCGTCGCCGGTGACGCTGTCGGTTACGTGCGGCAGCACCCGTTCCGTTCGATGATTATCGCGGCCGTCATCGGGTACCTGCTCGGTAAACTCCTGAGCTGACCCTGCCGCGCGGCCCCCGGCGGCGCTACAATCTGCCTGACACCTGCGCCACGCCGCCGAGGATGATCCGTGACTGCACAAATGCCGCCTCCCGCGGAGCCTATGCATCAACGAAACGCGCCCTCACGATCAGGGGACAACGTGGCGCTGATCGCCCTCGTCGCCTTCGTTTTTGGCGTCCTTCTCAACGGCTACATCGCGCTGTCGGTCCTGGACGACGGCACGAGCAACGCGGCTCCTTCGTCTGAAGAAGCGCCGCTCATTGTGCCCGCGGCCGCCACCGCGGTGCCCACCGCCACGCCGACGCCGCTGCCCGACCGCACGGACTGTGACGAGATCCGCGGCACCGATTACCATTCGGCCAGCGAACGCGAGTTCTTCCTGGAGAACTGCATCAACCAGCCGGAGCCTTCACCGACAATCGATCCGACGCAGCTACCAGCGTTGGACGGCGGGACGAGCACGGAGGCCATCGAAGACACGCCAACGCCTGAGCCGTAGCACGCGGTTCGGTATAGGATTCGCGGTGCAGCGCCTGCTGCGTGACACTTAGGAGGAGACTCGGATGGCCACGTTTGTCCTGGTACACGGCGCCTGGGGCGGCGCTCAAGGTTGGCGCAAGATACGGCCGCTGCTACACGAAGCCGGCCATGAGGTCTTCACCCCGAGCCTGACCGGTATCGGCGAGCGCAGCCATCTGGCCAGCCCGCAGGTGACGCTGTCGACGCACGTGCAGGACGTGGTCAACGCCGTCTTCTACGAGGATCTGACGGAGATCACGCTGGTCGGCTACAGCTACGGCGGCATGGTCGTCACGGGTTGTCTCGACTACCTCGGCGAGCGCGTCAAACACCTCGTCTACCTGGACGCATTCGTACCGGGAGACGGCCAATCGCTGAACACGCTGACGGGCCAGGTCAAGGAAGGCGAACCGCGCCCGTTGCCAGACCAGAACTGGCAGCGCCAGCCGATGCCCCGCACCTACGACGACCCAGCAGACGGCGCGTTTTCGGAACCACGCCGCTCGGCTCAACCGGAGGGTACGTTTAGCGAGCCCGTCAGGCTGCTGCGTGCCCAGGAGGACTGGCCGTTCAGTCTGACGTACATCAAGGCCACGGGGGAGCCACGGCCGGAACAAAACAACGGCGGCGCGTTCTGGATCGCGGCGGACAGGGCGAAGGGAAGCCCGCGCTGGGGCTACTACGAGATCGAGACCAACCACATGGTGCCGTACAACAAGCCGCGCGAACTGGCCGACGTGCTTATCGAGGTAGCGAAGTGACGACTTTCGTGCTGGTCCACGGCGCCTGGGGCGGTTCATACGGCTGGCGCGGCTTCGCCAACCTGCTGCGCAAGGACGGCCACGAGGTCTACACGCCCAGCCTCACCGGCCTCGGCGAGCGCTCGCACCTTGGCGGGCCGGACGTGAACCTGACGACCCATATCACGGACGTCGAGAACGTCTTCAGATACGAGGGCCTGTCGGATGTGGTGCTGGTGGGCCACAGCTACGGCGGCATGGTCGTGACGGGGCTCGCCGACCGCATCCCGGAGCTGATCAGCCACCTTGTGTACAGCGACGCCTTTCTGCCCCGCGACGGCGAGTCTTGCTTCGACCTCGGCGGCGCCGGTGGCAAAGAACGCGCCCAGATCGAAGACGACTGGAAGGTGTTGTCCGCACCGACGTCGCTGGAGAATGCGACCGTCGAGCAACTGCGGCAGGCAGGCCTTCGGGCGGCACAGCCGCTCAAGACGCTGACGGAGGGCGTGAGGCTCAAGACGCCACTGGAGGAGCGCGACTTCAGCCTGACGTATATCAAGGCGCTGCAGCCACCGCGCGACCCGGCCCGAATTCAGGCGTTCTGGGCGGCGTCAGACCGTACGAGGAACGACCCGCGCTGGCGCTATTACGAGATGCCGACCGGCCATGGAACCTACCGCGAGATGCCGGAGCGCTTCCGCGAAATCCTTTACGAGGCTGCAGGGCTGACCGCCGTGGCTGCGAAGGGCGGCTGAGTCCGCTAAGATCGAAGCTACATGGCTTCGAACCAGAGCGATCGCGAGGCCGCGAAGGCAAAGACGGACCGCACAGCCGAAGAACTGGGTCGTAAGGCGGCGCGCCTGCTGCGTCGTGGCAAGCCGCGCGTGGAACAAGCGCTGAAGGATGCTCGGCCCCACGTCGAGAGCGCCGTCGAGAAGGCGAGGCCACAGGCCGAGAAGGCGGCCAAGGACGCCTGGCGTTACGCCCAGGACCACGAGGACGAGATCAAGCGCGCCGCCGTCAAGGGCGCTCGCATGCGCGTGCGCGGTCCGTTCGGCTTCCTGATCGACGCCCTGCAGAAGAATAGCCGCCCCACACCACCGCAGGCGACGTGCCCAACGTGCGGCGCCGAGTCACAACCCAATGCCCGCTATTGCAGCGAATGCGGCGCTCAGCTACAGAGCGCACAGACTTAGACGGAGAGGCTTGCTGATGAAATGTCCGCGCGACGACATCGACCTGGTTGTTGAGCACCACCACGGCATCGAGGTGGACCACTGCCCGAGCTGTAGCGGCCGCTGGCTGGACCATCACGAGCTCGACCACCTGGAGGCGACGGTGCCTTCGACCGAGGAGGAGCGCGTCGCGACGATCCAGTACTCGAAGCGCGAGAGCGAGATCAAATGCCCGGTCTGCGGCAAGCAGATGATCGCGTTCAACTACCGCGCCTACAACCTGGAGCTGGACACCTGCGAAGACGAGCACGGCTTCTGGCTGGACGCGGGCGAGGACGGCCGCGTGCGCGACATCATCGAGGAACGGATCAGAGGGCTACAGCGGTCGTCGAGCGCAGAGGCGGCGTGGGACGGGTTCCTGGACGGCCTGCGCGGCAGCGGCAGCGGTGGATCGTCGCTGTTCGGCAAGCTGGGGGGCATGTTCAAAGGACGGCGATAGGGTGGCCAGATCATGACGAACCGCGAAGGAGCTAACGACGAGCGCCGGTTCAGGACGGTCCGCGCGACCCGCCTAACGCCCTTCCATGGAATTCTGCATCTAGCGTTTCTCATATTGATAGTCGCGGGAGGGACGGAACTGAGAATTCTCGGCCTCCTGGGATTCGTACAGATGACCTCCAACTTGCTCGCAAGGCATGGATGGGTTCTTCTGTCGGCCCACGAAATTCGAATAAGGACCCATATTCGAACCACGATTTCTTTCTCCGACATCGTTGAGGTGAAGAAGTACGAAGCACCGCCACTTCCCGAGTGGAAGCGGTGGCTCTATGGGCCCGGATTCGAGGACATTCAGATGTTCTTCGCTGTACCAGCCGTAGGCCTCTACCTGAGAAAACCCCGGTGGATCCTCTGCCGGGGCTTACCGCCACTGCTGAGGTACCGAATCGTTCGCGTGTATTTGGACAGGGAAGACGAGGAGGAGTTTCTCCTCGAAGTCGCGACGCGAATGAAGAGCTCCCACGTCGCCCCGAACGCAGGTATTAGCCAGCCGACATAGGTTCAAGGCGTAGCGCCTCAACCGACGCGCTGTAGACGGCCTCTTGCGAGTAGGCGATGGGGACGCCCTCGCCGCGTTGCCAGAGGGGCAGCATGTCGTCGTAGTGGGGCGAGAAGGGATTGCCGGACTGGCCGCCGGGGAGGACGAAGCGCGCGTTGTCCCAGTCGCCGACTTCGACCACGAAACGCAGCGAGGCGATGACGGCGGGGTTGCTGCCGCCGGCCTGCGAGACGGTGTTGCTGTCTCCGCCCCAGGGGAACGGACCGCGGTTGAACACGGGCGCCAGCGCGCTGGCGCGACCCATCGGGTTGGGCAACGTTAGCGGGCGCACGGTGCCCCAAGACCAGCCTTGAGGGGACGACCCGTAGTTCTCGCGGAGGTCGCGGACGATGTCCCCTAGCGCCGCGAGCATCTCGTCGGGCCAGGAGGGGAACCAGGCTGCCGGCTGCTCCTTGAGGCGCCGGATTACACGGCTGGAGCGACCCGCCGCGAAGGTCGACGCGAGGACGAGGTCGGCGAAGCCGCGGCCCAAGGCCCATTCCGCCGAACCGGGGGCACGGGCGCGGGCGATGCGGCGCGCCATATTGCTGAGAAACCGTTCGTAGACCGTGGCGCCGGTGGAGTCTGCCGAGACGACGCCGTCCCATTCGCCTAACAGGCGCAGGGCGAGGCGCGTGTCTTCGTCCGCCGCGGGCAGGCCCAGGACTATGTCCTCTATTTCACGCCAGGGCAGCGACACCTGGTCCAGCTGCAGGCGCAGCGTCGATTCGACGTCCCAATCGTCGCGGTGGCCCAGCGCGGCGTCGATGCGTTCCGCGCGGTAGCCGTCGAGCCAGTCGGCCCCGAGGAAGGGGGCCTTCGCATCGTCCTGGACCGGCTTGTTGTTGGCCGTGACGAAGTAACCCGCCTCCGGGTCCACGGCGAACGGCATGGCGTCGAACGGCACGCCTTCGTCCAGCCAGCCAGTTTGGGGGTCCCAGCCCGGCGCCGGCAGCGTGCCCCAGCCCTTGCGGCGTCGCGGGACCTCACCGACAAGCTGCCAGGCGACAGCGCCGCTCTCGTCGGCGTAGACGACGTTCTGGCTGAGCAGCGGCCATTCGGCGAACTCGGCGCGAAACGCTTCGAACGAACGCGCCTTGTGCGCGCGCAGGAAGCCTCGCGCCGGCTTCGCATCGAGCCAGATGGCGCGCATTGAGATGGCGCCGACCTCGCCGCGCAGCGCCGGGCCGATGATCGGGCCTCGTGGCGTGACGAGGACGTCCTCGGTTACCGAGGAGCGGCCTCGGACCTGGATCACCTCGCGGCGCACCTCGCAGGGTTCGAAGCCATCGCCGCGCCGCACGCTACGTCCACCCTCCGCGACGTCCTCAACGAAGAGGTCGACGGAATCGGCGAGGCCGGCGGTCAGGCCCCAGGCCGCGTAGCCGTTGTGGCCGACGCCAATGGCCGGGGCGCCGATCAACGAAGCGCCCGCAACAGCCCAATCCGGCGTGTGTATCTGCGAGAGGTACCAGTGCGGTGGAATCGCAGCCTCGAGGTGAGGGTCGTTGGCGAGGATCGGCCTGCCGGACGCCGTGTGCGCTCCCGAGACGACCCAGGCGTTCGAGCCGCCGCCGGCGCCTACGAAAGAGGTCAGCGTCTGCATATCTTCGCTGAGCCGGTCGATTGCGGGGCCGGCGGCGGCGCCGTTTGCTGCTACGGGGTGATCCTCCGGATAGGGCGTCGGGTCGAGGTCGCGCAGGGCCTGGGGGCCGTCCGTGATCAGGATCTTGTAGCGCGACAGCTCCACATCCCAGTTGCCGATGAGGAGGAACGACAGGAGCTTGCCTTGACCGAGGACATCCTCGGGGTACCACAGCGTCGGCTTCGTCCGGAGCAGCGCGAACTCAGGCGCGGACCTTTGCGCGCCCGCCGTCAGCCCGGCGTTGATCCCCGCCGCGAAGGCATCGACTTGCGCCAGCGCTTCGCGGTCGAGAACGCCGACCTGACGCCGTGACGACTCGACGAAGCCGATGCGGCGAGAGAGGCGATCGATGCTCAGCGCGACCTCGCCGAAGATTTCCGAGAGCGTGCCGCGCTGGGTGCGCAGGCGCAGCTCGAGCTGAAAGGCGCGGTCCTGCGCCTGGCAGAAGCCGAGGCCGAACCAGGCGTCGTGGTCGTCTTGCGCGTCGATGTAGGCGATGCCGAAGCGGTCGCGGCGGATGGTGACGGGGGCGTGCGGGCCGGGCAGGATCAGCGTGCCGCGGGTCTGGGGCAGGCGGGCGCCGAGGGCGCGTTTGAGGAGGCGAGCGCGGAGGTTCATCAAAACGGGGTGAGGAAGTCCCAGACGGCTTCGACCGCTTCGACGGCGGTGAAGCCATCGAGCCAGCGCGCCTGGTGCAGTGCGTACTCTTGAAGCATCTTGAGGCAGAATAACGCGCCGAGGACGACATAGAGCGTGCGCCCCCGCAGCTTGTCTTGCAGATCGAACTGCTGCTTCGCCGCGACGAACAGGTACCAGAACTCGAAGAGGTTGGGGAAAAAGAGCAAGAGGCCACGCGATTCGGTGAGCTCGAAGGCGACGAAACCGAGGAGGCGGTAGGCGTAGAGGCCGACAGCGACGTTGCGATCGGGGCCGCGCCAGCGCAGCGCGACGATGAGGAAGCAGGCGATGTAGACCTGGTCGAGGTACTTATCGAAGGTCTGGTAGTCGTCGACGCCGCCGAGGTGGATGAGGTTCATCATGAAGAGGTCGGACTGGTCGACGAGGATGGCGACGAGGGCGCCGTAGAAGGGCCAGCGCAGCACCGGGAGGGAGCCCGCGACGCGGGTGAGGGCGATGATCCACATCTCGGCGGTCATGGGGGGATGTTAGCGTGCGAGGGTGTCGTTCAGGACTCGGGACGTCGAAGGCTTCGCGGCCGGCGTCCCACTATCGCTCGGGCTTGTGCGCTTCGCCTTCTTTTCAACCAAGACCTGAGGGGAGACGTCTCTGGGCGACTCTGCGACCCTCAAATTCCCCCTGCAGGGGCTGCGCCCCTACTGACCCCGCTGCGGTCTCTGACACGGCGCGCTCAGGTGAACTATGTTGGCTCGTCCAGGCGACATGAGTTGCGCCCTTCGGAGGCTGTTGTTGCGCGTGGACTGCGTTGGAGCGGGGATCAAGAAGGGTTGTGGCGGACGGAGGTGAAGCGGTGTCCCTATTGGGGCCTAGCTTCGCTCGGCGTGCGGGGTGGCGGCGATGATCCACATTTCGGTGGTCATGGGGGATGTTAGCGCGCGAGGTGTCCTTCAGGACTCGGGGCGTCGAAGGTTCGCGGGGTTGGTGTTTGATGGCGAATAGCCTGCTGCTCAAGGCACCGCCCAGGCGAGTGGCTAGACGTTGATGGACTACGTTGAAGGGTTGCCACACCGCCCCGGATTGCCGCGCCGCCTGCCGGCTGGCTCGCAATGGGGAGGATTCGCGATTTGGACCCAACTATGCCTTGACGGGCTCCGGGGGGATGGAGTGGGAGGCTTCGCCGGCTTCGAGAGCGGCCTGGATCTTTTCGATCAGGCGGCGGGCGGATTCGGCGCTGATTTCGACGGCGACGCGTGTGGGCGAGCCGTTGGCTTCGTTGACGAAGTCGATGTTGAGGCTGTGGTCGAGCGGGGCGTGGAAGGGGTGGTCGAAGTAGACGTTGGCCATGTCGACCTTGAACCAGCCCTGAGGGCCCTTGGCGCTGCCGAACATCTCAGCCTTTTCCGTCACGTATGTGCACATGTCGCTGCGCTCCTTGGGAACTCGGAACCGGGAACGAGGAACAAGGCCCCACTCCGCGCCCCGTAATACTAGCTGACCGTGGCGCCTTCCGGCACGTCCGCGGTGCTCAAGTACCGCTCGTAGAATGCGAAAATCTTGCCCCAGGCGTCAACCGCTTGGTCCTGGCGATAACTCGGCCGATCCCAGCAGAAGAACGCGTGGCCGGCGCCATCGTAGCGGTGGAATTCGTAGCTCTTGCCGAAGCGCTTCAGCGCCTCTTCCTGCTTGTCGACGTCTTCCGGTGGCGGCATCGTGTCTTCGTTGCCGAAGATGCCGAGCAGCGGCGCGTTGATTTGCTCGGTCAGGTCGATCGGCGCGACGGGACGTTGCGGGCTGATGCCGAAGCGCTCGGTCGGGATGACGCCGCCGCCCCAGCAGTCAACCGCCGCATCGACGCCCTCAAGCTGTGAGCCTGCGAGGACGACGTGGCGCCCGCCGGAGCAGAAGCCGATGACGCCTACCTTGCCGTTGGCGTAGACCTGGTTGCGCAGATAGGTCATACAGCCGCCGACGTCGCCCATGACCTGTGAGTCGACCATGCCACCTTCGGCGCGGCCGCGCGCAGCGGCGTCGTCGTAACTACCGGTCGTGTTGTAGCGG
>DASTLN010000059.1:0-2857 GCA_035714925.1 Dehalococcoidia bacterium
CGCTGAAAGCCCAGAGCACCCAGGTCCAGCTGCGCCACAAAGGCGTCGAGGAACCGGACGGGGTTCTCCGCGCCGACGTAGTCGTCCAAGACTTCGGGGAGCAGCACGGCTTGCGAACGATCGGTGCCGGCGATGTAGGCCATGAGCGAGGCTCCAAGCAAGGGGAGCACTGGCCAAACAGGGGGATGCCCAATATATGGAAGACCACCAAGTTTTCACAGAGGCTCAGCCCGGGTTAGACGGCTCGTCCCATCGAGGGTGTCAGCGTCCTCTTTCTAACGTCCCCTTCCGGTTTCGAATCAGTTCTCTGGTGAATTCGAGAGCCGTGTCGCGACCTCTGGCGAGATCGGCCACAGACTGCCTCACTTCGTGCGTCGGGAGTATGCCGCGGCGTGCGTCGACGGCCGTGAGATACGCCTCGGCCGTGAAATACGCCTCCATCGGGATTCTGAAATGGAGGTGGGACGCAGGCAACGTGGGACCGATGTCCCCACCCCCAGTGTCGCCGCCGATCGCACCACCGGTTTCTTCGCCGATCAAGGTGGCTCGCTTAGCGCGGGCCGCCATTCCGGGGATTGCAGCGCCGGCAGAAAAGGTGCCTCCATCCATGAGAATGTAGACCGGTCCGGCAAAATGATTCTCGGTGGGCTTGTCCACGTCGATGCCAGCGAAGTACTTCTCCGTCATGAGCCAGCCGCCGCCTGGAGCGGGCGCCCAGAATCCCCCTGCGGAGCCGAAATATGGACGAATCGCAGGGTCAATGTCCTGATGCGTATATCGCGCAAAGCTCGGCTGGAACGTCTTCATATACACACGCCCGGGAGCGGGAAGTTCCTCCTTTGAGCTCAGGTAAGAGAGCAAAAGCCGAGGGGATAGATCGAAGCCCCCGGTGTGCCCTCGCACATCGATGATGAGGTTCTTTGTCCCTTTGCTCCTGAGCCCCGCGAATGCCTCCTTGAGGAACTCTGGAAACGTCGGTCCAAGATCACCAGGTCTCAGGATGGCAGTATCCTCGCCGTCGAGATACCGGATCGAGTTTCGCGCGGTATTGCCCACGGTCCGGAGCGCATCAAGGCCGGCGAGCACGTCATGGTTGACCGGGTTGCTTTCTGCGTTGACTGCCGCTTCAGTGAGCGTGGCCCCGGCGAGATCCACGACGACGGTCTTCCCTGTCTGCGGGTCGTGGAGCGTGGTCCGGAAGCTGGATGGATTCCCGATGTACAGCCGGTACGCCTCGCTGAAGCCCGTTGCGCCAGGTCTCCCGTTCTGAAAGAACCCACGGTCGATTCCGAGCTGGTACAGCTGGTGGCTGCGATTGTCGCCATCTTGCATGAGATTTGGGAGAATTCGCTGCAGAATGTTCGCAAGCGACTGGCCGTTGATGGCCAGTACTTCCATGCCTGGCTTCACGCGGTCGTCGAGTCCTTGATTCAGCACCACAAAGGCGCGCGTTGGCTCAAGCTCAAATGTCAGCGCGAGCGGGAACTGCTTCGATGCATTGACCACCGCTCTGATTTCATCCCCTCGGTATCGTGGGAACTGTGTGTGCCCGTCCTTGATCGCAGCCAACACTGGCGCCAGCACGTTGCGAAACTGGAGGAGGGTCATCGGCCGCGTGAGCTTGGCTTCTGCTCGAGCGAACTCGGCATCCAGTTGCCGCTCCGTCGCGTAGCGGTAGAGGGCCGGGTGCGCTTCCTCGAGCGCCAGACGAAATAGCCCAAAATCGGACTTCAACTGGGACGGTTCGAGGATCGTCTCGGTGATGCGGCCCTGCGGTCGCGCGACCGCTGTCGGGACGACGCGCACAAACAAGAGGTCGATGGTGCTAGGCGCGACCGGCTCAAGCGCTCGAAACTGAAGCTCGATCCGGCGCCAGGAGCCGGTTTGCTGGCCTCCCCAGTCGAGAAGGATTCGGTATGTGTGAATCAGGCCGTCACGCACAATAGGCGTGGTCCCGAGCCCCCTGAACTCCGCACTTCCTCCCCTCGTGGCATTGATCGACATGGCGTTCACGCTGCCTGTCGTGCGGGCACGCACCACGACGTCGGCCCAGTCCTCGCGACGCCAATCGGGCAGATCGAGGTAAATGCTACCCTGCAGGGTTCGTGTGGAAGAATCGGCGCCCTTCGACAGGATCACGCGCAGGGCATCCGTCGTGCGCTCGAGCTCGACCGTTTTGAGACCGGGAGCGACCGGCGCCGGTTTCCAGTCCGGCTGGGGCTCACTGAACTGCCATTCGACGGGGCCAGGAGTCGTCGCTACCGGTTTGGACCGATCAACTTGCGCCTCGACGCGACTGGCGAACGCTGGCATGCCGACGATGAGTGCTGCACCGATGAGCAGCCCGATCATTGTTGAACCCAGCGGCAGTGGGCCGATGCGACCGTGTTCCATACTCCCTCCCTTCAGGACAGCGTGCGGGGCGGACATTCATGAATACGCCCACGGAGGCATACGTCGATTCGCTTTGATGAGGGCTGTGGCTCGGAGGCCGGAGAACGCGCCGCGAACGGCTGCACTGCTCAGGAAAGCTGAAGTGCCGAGCATTCGCCTGACTTGTCGAAGACGCACGTGGCAGTCGCCAATCCGCATGTCTCATAGAATCGCTGACTCGGAGCCGTCTAACGTACCGGAAATGAGCGGCGAGCCGCGGCGCCGCCACGGAGACCGAACGTCAGACATAGACGTTCAGCGCCGCGGCTCGGCCGCTCCATTTCGAGCCTGTGTGAAAACTTGGTGGTCTTCCATATATTGGGCATCCCCCTGTTTGGCCAGTGCTCCCCTTGCTTGGAGCCTCGCTCATGGCCTACATCGCCGGCACCGATCGTTCGCAAGCCGTGCTGCTCCCCGAAGTCTT